>PQXD01000008.1:0-70784 GCA_003194485.1 Deltaproteobacteria bacterium | reverse complement strand
TATGGCAGCAAACGTGGTGATGAACTTCCTGAGGATTTGAGTACTGCAGAAAAAAGGCTTGCAAAGATCAAAGAGGCTAAAAAATACCTGGAAGCCAGAAAAAAGGCTGAAGCCAAAAAGAGCAAGGAGTCTCATAAGAAACACGGCAGAAAATCTCAAAAGCCTGACGACACAGTGAAGCCTGAAACCAAGGTCAATATGACCGATTCTGAGAGTCGTATTCAGAAGACGTCCAAAGGTTATATTCAAGGTTATAATGCTCAGGCCGTAGCTACAGAAGACCAGATAGTTATTGCCTGTGACGTGGTGAATGAGGCCAATGACATTCATCAGCTTAAACCTATGCTGGAGCAGGCACAGCAGAATCTTTCAGAAATAGATGTTTACGCAAAGACAGTCCTTGCTGACGCAGGGTATTGCAGTGACGATAATCTTGAATACCTGGAATCCAAGGATGAAATAAACGCTCTTGTTTCAACCCGGAAAGAGCAAGAGATGAGAAAGGCCGAATCCGGCTCCAAAAATATCAGGCACCGTTCCGACAGATACAAGGCCATGGACAGGAACCTCCAAAACCCAGTCAGTCGATATATTTATGGATTTCGCAAGCGAATAATTGAACCTGTATTTGGGCAGATGAAACATTGTCAGGGTTTCCCCGGCTTTCTCTTACGTGGACTTGAGAAGGTTAAGAACGAATTCACCTTATGGTGCAGTGCGCACAATATTTTGAAGCTATACAGATATGGCGACAGAAAAACGGCAATATGAGCATAAAATAGAGGAAAACAGGGGGTGGAATAAGGCTCTTATGACAATGAATCTCAATAATCAGCATTTCCAGAAAGTCCAGAGGGGCATAAGGCCAAAATTTGGCCGAATCGAAATCTTCGGCTGATATGATTTACGGGACACGCTCTTATGCCTTAGAGGACGCTGCATATCCTACCGAGCAGGATCTGGACTTTACTGCAGGTCATCCCCCATATACATACGGTGAGTATGTCTATGGGACCCGGACGCACAACATGTCTACTGATCCTGAGTTCGAGCATGAAGCCAAGATGAAGGCCAACTGGAGTCCAATGGACATGCTGTTTGTCTCAGCCTATACCCGGTATGTCCATGGAGTGAATAACGAAGACCTTGAATACAAGTACAAGGATGATCTCCTGGATTCCGGCGTAGACGTGACAGTCACTCCAATAAATAAATTATCCATGACACTTGGCTATAATTACTTGAGGAACAATATGGATTCGGAGTACTATGTCCCATATTACCATGGCTGAGCGGGTAAACTTTCGGACGGGGTCCGTCCGTACTGCTCCAATATGGATTATGTTTCCGATGTCCATACCTTCATGGTTTCTGCCAACTATAACCCGTTGCCCGGATTGAGCTTCAATGGGGGCGCTTCATACAGCATAGCTGACAGCAAAATTCAGAACGTAGACTTTGCCAGTGATTCACATACCGGCGGTGTTAATCCGTTGGATCCTGATAGTTCAGGCTGGGGGGGGACTTACGACGTTGCCAACAACAACGAAATGGAGTCCTTCTCCAAGCTGGATTATACGGTCTGGGATATCAACGTAGGTGCAAGCTATGCCATTAATGACTATGTCGGCATCACTGTAAACTACCTCTATACAGATGTTGATGACCAGGATCCCTATGTTTACGGAGACGAGAGTGGACAATACCAGTCTCTCATGACCTACCTGACCTTCAGATTTTAGGCCTTTACCGGTCTATCTGTGATCCGAAAAGATGAGCGGGGGCCTTTTGGCCCCCGTTTTTCTCCAAATAGCGGGACCAGCCGCCTTGCCTGCAGACAGGTCATCAAATTCCTCATAGGCAATCGTCCTTCGACCCGGCTTTGGTTTTTGCATTTGCGCAGTATAATCATTTTGTATTTCTCTCTTGACAACACAGCCGGGGACGGAACGCAGCCGACTGATGGCATTTTGGTAAATATCCGGTGAACCCGTGGTCCACTGTGGAAGTTGCCATCCGTGCCCTGCCGCAGGAGCGGTTTGCCTTTTGCAGGGTTTCGATCGCGGGCCGGATTGCACTGCCTCTCCGGTCTGCGATGAGTGAGCTTTGAAACCCGGAAAAAGGTAACCGCTCCAAGGCAGGATATAACGGGTTCACCGGATATTTACGCATTTTGTCTTTCAAGGCGAGGTATTCCGTGCTATGTATTCATTCAGTTGAAGAGATAGGCTTGCATAAGGACTTTCTAATTATAGAAGCGAGGAAGGAAATGGCTAAAAAGATACTTATTGTGGACGATGAGCCCGATATTATAACCTTTATCAGTGCGATTCTTGAAGAGAACGGCTATTCAAGCATAAGTGCCAGTAATGGGATCGAGGGGCTGGAACTCTTGCGCAAGGAAAAGCCTGATCTGGTTCTGCTCGACCTGATGATGCCAAAAAAAGTGGCATTGCCATGTTTCAGGAATTGAGAAAAGACCCGGACATGAGCAATACTCCAGTGATCGTGCAGACCGGGGTCTCTGAGGTGACAGGTGTCGATTTCAGAAATTTCATGTTCAAACAACCGCTTCGTGATGAAAAGAAATTTGTTGAGAGCACGGGATTGACAAAATATACTATTCCAGACGGTTATATTGAAAAAACCAATTGATCCTGTCGAGTTAATTAAAGTAATTAAAAAAGTCTTAAAAGAAACATAAAGTGTCCTGCAGATCCAATCCTTTCCTTGCATGAGTTCCTCTGTTTCTATATAGATCTACAACGGGCTTCTTGAACAATGGGTTGAGACGACCTGAAATGTCGTCTCAACCCATATCGACTAATGTTCTTCTACCTCTTCTTCCCAGCCGGTTATCATGGTTATGATATGTGCCCAGAATGTGTGCCCCAGGGTAGCCAGATACATGTGGACAAAGAGGAAGGCGGCAAAACTGCAGGCCAGCAGGAAATGTATCCCGACCACTATTTTTACCCCGCCTAATGCTATCATCCATTTCTGCGTAATCAGCAAGAGCAGCAGGCCTGACAACAGGACGATCGGTACAAGTGCAGTCATGATCATCAGGTATGCCCCCTTCTGCATGGGATTGAATTTGTTGTCAGGCGTGGGATGATGCGGGTTGGGTTTGCCCCGGAAGTAGTTGAAGCCATAGAACAGCATCTGTCTTATGACACCCGTTTTCAGGTCGTCAAGGGTTGGGACATAGAGCTTTATCAGGCTCTTGTCAATGAATACGTAATATGAAAACCATAACAACCAATCGATGCACACGAAGATTCCGGTATAATCATGAACCAGTACCGCTGCTCTATAGCTACCAAAGAGATTAATATACTCGGGAAACCTGATCTGGGCCCCTGTAATGCACAGAGTTGTTATTCCAATGGCGTGGATCCAATGCCATATCCTGACTGCGAGAGGGTTAAGATAGATCATCTTTGGCTTTTCCATGATCAATGCTTCCTCCTGTTCTTTCGGGTCAAAAATCTGAAAGTGCCGTGGAGTGAGGCCGCGCCTAAGCCACTGGCTATGATTAGCAGCCCCAGAATGCTGAGAATATCGTTTCTGGTGGAGCCCACCATGTAGAAGTCAGGGGTAGCAAAAAGAGGGTCGAGTACCGCTCCCTCTTCAACAGCGACCCTGCTGTACGTGCCGTCTTGATTGGGAAAGGCTACATAACATGTCTGCATGGCTTTTGGCCCGGCGGCGTGGCAGAAAGAACAATCCCGGCGGTCTTCAAATATCCCGTAGCTGTGGCTTGCCGTCTCTGTTGACAGCACCCCCCAGAGCCCCACGTCTTGGTATTTTGAGTTCTTGTTGAAATCTTTGAGCTCTGCCATTGTGATGGAACCGTCACCATTGGTGTCTATGAGAGATTGAACTCCCCCGTCTCCGACTAACTGCATGAGGTCTTCGTAAGTTGCCAGGTCAATCTCACCTTCCTTATCCGGTCTGACACCATCTCTTTTCTCAATATACATGGCGATGACGATGCCTTTCGAATCGGTATGGCAGCTTATGCACGTAGTTGCCTGCATGTGGAGCCTTGACCGGAGAAGCCATTCAGAATGACCGACATTATCATGGCAAGTGGCACACCGTCTATTTTTTTCAAAACCTGAAATCGACAGATGGCTTTTTACCGTATGGGGGCTGTGACAATCCGAACAGGCAGCCTTTTCTGCATGGGGGCTTTTCAAATACTCTTCAACGGCATCTTCATGGCACATACCACAGCTTTCACCAGGAGGCTTGAGGCCTTTGGCTGCGTGGGGGTTATGACAATCCGTGCATTCCGCATTTCCCGCATGAAGGCCCTTTGATAACTCATCAATAGTATCTTCATGGCATGTGTCGCAGCTTTCTTTTCCGGGCCTGATTCCATCGTCAGGATGATCGTCGGTTACAAAATGGCAGGACCCGCAACCATCTTCTGCGTGTTTCGTACCGGCGAACTGGGCACCGTCGATATACAGACGCTCGCCCCCTTCATCAATTATGGATGAATCGCCATGGCATCCCAGACAGTCGTCGGTTTCCATGGCACTCGACGAGTTGATGCCGATGCCGGCCATCAACATCACGAAACCAAAAATACATATTATAAGAAACTTTACTTTGAGCACCATCCTTTTCCTCTCTTCCTCACCTATAGAACCTACAGGTTCATGTGCGAGCATACACCAGTGTCCCTTGCCGAATCAAAAAATCTCGCATGGGACCTGAAGTAGCTATGCACCCACGATAAGGGCACAGATCTCAAGAAAAGTTCAGATATAGACCCCCGCTTTTGTCATTTTTGATATTATAAACCACCGTAGCAAAAAAGCGGGGGTAAAACCAATAAAGAAAATTTTTTTGTTCTTTTAATGGCATAACCCTCCTTCCCGTCTTGTTGTTTGTTTCAAGATGGCTCTGTCTTATTACGTCCATGTGAAATTATGTTTCTTTCATAAAATTACTTTGTAACCTGCTTGAAAGAAATTGGCAATATCAGTCTGACCACTCAGGCAAATCTTTTTTATTTTTACAGGAAGCATTTCCTGTCTTTTCTATAAATCGCCGCACTTTTCCTGCGCTTGACAAGCCCAAATGGCCCTGCTACTACAAAAACAATAAATTATTATATATAATGATTTTTGGATATTATTGCAGCGATTTTCTGATGCGGCATCGTTTTTTTCCGCCTTAGATTAAAAGACCATTAAGGTAAACCACGATGAGCTATTTCCCTGCCATAGTCATGGCATTATTGATCGTCACCTTCAGTCCTGAAGAAGTTCGAGCTGGAAATGGCACTGAAATTAACACTGAAATACAAATATATGTCGGTTCAGAAGCCTGCAAGCCCTGCCACCAAAAGGAATATGGGAGTTTTACCAAATATGCAAAGAAGAGCAGTTCCTTCAAGAGCATCCAAAGGGTGAAAAAGGGCCTTACCGAGGAAGAAATAAAAAGGTGCTATTTCTGCCATACAACGGGATATGGCAAACCGGGCGGCTTTGTCAGTCTTGAGGAGACTCCTCACCTGAAGAACGCGGGCTGCGAGGTATGCCATGGCCCCGGTGGACTGCACGTCAGGACGCAGCGCTCTCAGGATATCAAGGGGAATCTCACAATGAAAGATTGTGAGGGGTGTCACATATCGGAGAGGGTCAAGGCCTTCAGGTTCAAACCCTTGATTCACGGAGGCGCGCATTAGCGGTTTCGACAGGCACCGCATTGCTGGAAGACATGATGTTTGGTCTTATAAGAAAGAGTTTTGCCAACAAGATAATGGCTACTGTAATAATCAGCATAGCCCTGGTTATGACGGCCGAGATCGTCTTGAGAATATACTTTGGGACAAAAGACAGAATGGAGTTGGTGAAAACTCTTAATTTAGACGTGTCCGGATCGATCTATTCCGGCATAACATATCCAATGCATGTCGGAGATAGTGAGGCCATCAAGGGGGTCTTGTCCGGTATTCGGACAAAGATGGAAAACATCGAGGTATATATATGCGATTTTGATCAAGAGATAATCTGGTCCACACACGAGGAAAACGTAAACACCGGGATTGCGGATTTCATACATAATGAGGAGGCATTGAAGGCCTTAACCAAGACATTGAGCTCGGGAGCGAGACCAGAGAGGGCATTTGTGGAAGAGTTTGCCGGGAGAAGGGTCCTTATTACCATGCAGCCCATTTTGAATCATAAAGACTGTTATCACTGCCATGGCACTTCAAGGAAAGTCCTCGGCGGCATGATAATAGGAACGGATGTGCACCATACCTATGAAATGGTCGCTTCTGCCAGGAACAGGACCATATTGATAAGTTTTATCGGAATATCGATGATTATTGCCATAATTTATGTGATGGTAACCAAATTCATCAGGCGCCCTGTGGAGGATTTGGCTGACAAAGCAAAGAGATTTGCAGAGGGTGATATGTCCGTTTCGGTGGACGTGAGGTCAGAGGATGAAATAGGCGTACTGGGCAATACATTTAACTATATGGTTCAAAGGGCATCTCAATTCAGCAAAAGACTTGAAAGAGAGGTTGCGAAAAAGACCGAGCTGTTGGAAGAAAGGACCAATCTTATAGCACTATTGGAAAAAGCAAACATCCAGCTCAGGGAGCTTGACAAACTGAAATCCACGTTCCTGGCGAACATGTCTCATGAGCTGAGGACACCGATGAACTCCATCATCGGATATTCGGATCTGTTGCTGGACGGGGTTGACGGGCCAATCAACGAGGAGCAGGCAAAGAGTCTCAGCAAGATTTCCAATAATGCAAGGCACCTCTTGCAATTGTTGAATGATCTTCTCGATCTCTCCAAGATAGAGGCGGGAAAAGCCGAGTTAGAAGCGGAACAGTTCAACCTGAAAGAACTCATTGATTCAGTAGTTCCCATGGTCGAGGGAATGATGACCAAAAAGGGGCTTTCACTTGATTTTGATATCGATGAGAATCTGCCCATGGTCTATGGTGATAAGAATAAGATCAAGCATGTCTTGATGAACCTGCTGTCCAATGCGATCAAGTTTACCGATGAGGGAGGCATAACCATCCGTGCCAGGACATCCGATCGCGGCATTCATCGACTTGGCGAGCCTCCTGTATTTGCAGAGGTCTGCGTGGAGGATACAGGCATCGGGATAAAGGATGAGGATCTCGGCAAGATTTTTGACAAGTTCGTGCAGGCTGACCTCTCTACCGTGCGCCAATACGAGGGGACCGGCCTGGGGCTCAGTATTGCGAGGGGGTTGATCGCGATGCACAACGGCACGATCTGGGCCACGAGCGAGTACGGCAAGGGAAGCAAGTTCTATTTCACCATCCCGCTAAAAAAGGAGATACTCGAGTCCAGGGCCAAGCCGGCCATAGAATTACGAGTGGCTGATGATCTGGCCAAACACTTCGGGGTGCCTGTTGAGACCTTCCTGAAAGACCCCCAATATGAAGGCAAACCGGTAAGGTGTCACGAATACATCCATTGCGGACAGCCGAGCTGCCCGGCCTATGACAGTGAAGACAGACGTTGCTGGCTCATCCTTGGGACGCATTGCTCAGGGCTGAAGATCGGTGCCTATCCCGAGAAGGTTGATTTTTGCAAAAATTGTGAGGTCATACAGAAACTGGTGCTTGGGTCAAAGGCCTCGAAGACCGTTGAGGCGGGGCCGTTGACTGCAGAGGACATCACCAGAAAGACCGTGCTGGCAATAGATGACAATCCGGATGCAATTGATATCATCAGGAAGTCTCTGGGAGAGGATTACAAAACAGTAGGTCTTCTCGGCGGGGAGAAGGCGGTTGAAAAGGCCATGGAGACGAAACCGGTAGCCATTACCCTGGATATCATGATGCCGCATAAGGACGGATGGCAGGTATTGCGGGAGCTTAAGAGCACGCCGGAGACCCGGGATATCCCTGTAATTGTGCTTTCAATTGTGGATAATAAAAAGCTGGGATTCAGTCTGGGTGCTGCGGAATATATGGTGAAGCCGCTGGATAAGAATTTCCTGCTGAAAAAAATAAGAGATCTGGAGAAAAGGGGCAAAATACAACGGGTACTGGTAGTAGACAGTGAAACTGATACGGTATCGCTGATAAAACAAACCTTGCAGGACGTCGGGTATCAGGTAAGGGCGGCCTATAACAGCAAAGATGCAGTCGAGCTGATAAGGAGTTTCGTGCCCCACCTGATCATCCTCAACCTGACAATGCCCAAGATGGATGGTTTTGATGTAATTGAGTACATTAAGACAGAGGAAAGTGCCAAGAAGATACCTCTTATTATTATTACTAAGAGGGAGCTGAGCGAGAAAGAGAAAGACGCTCTGGACGGCAGGTTGCGTGGCATATTGAACAAGGGAACACTTAAAGAAGATCTCTTGCAAAGGCTTAAAGACAGGATCGATGAGATAAAAAATGCCTGACAGATGGGGATGACATGAAAGAAACAGGGAAGGTTTCAGGAAAAAAACTGCTGATAATTGAGGACAACCAGGACAGCAGGGAGCTGGTAATCAAGATCTTAAGAAACCGGGATTACCAGATAATCGAAGCCGTTGATGGAGAAGAGGGCCTGGAAAAGGCGATCGCTGAACAGCCGGATATTATTCTTCTGGATATCGCTCTCCCGAAGATGGGAGGCTATGAGGTTGCAAAAAATCTGAGGCTTCGAGAGGAGTTTAAGCATACCTCCATAATTGCATTGACCGCACATGCAATGAAAGGAGACAGGGAAAAGGCTTTACAGGCCGGGTTCAGCGGGTATATTTCAAAGCCGATAAACGTGCACGATCTGCCCGAGCAGATAGAATACTACGCGAAAAAACATTAAAAGGCAGTTCAGGTGGACAAGGACAAGATCCTGATTGTTGAGGATAACGTGGATACCGTGGATCTCTTGAGAAAGAGGCTCCGTGCCGACGGGTTCGATACCGCTGAGGCATACGACGGCGAAGAAGGCCTCAAGAAGGTCGCTGAATACGAGCCGGACCTGATCGTGCTGGACATTATGATGCCTAAACTGGATGGTTTCGAGGTATGCAAAAGACTCAAGGAAGACGAAAGCACCCGTTACATACCTGTCCTCATGCTCACCGCCAAAGGCGACGTTGACAGCACCGTCAAGGGTCTCGATGTCGGCGGAGATGACTATCTGGCCAAGCCCTTTGATTATAAAGAGCTTGTTGCAAGGATACGGTCATTACTCAGCATAAAGGCAGAGCGCGAAAAACTGCTGGAGGAGGAAAAATCAGAGGCATTAGAAAAGATGATGGACCAGGTGGTGCATGAGATAAGGAACCCTCTTGTTGCCATAGGAGGGTTTGCGCGGAGGATCTCTGAATCCCTTTCCGAGGGTGATCCAAACAAAGAATATCTGAAATTGATTGTACAAAATGTTGAGACCCTGGAACACATGATAAAGAAGCTCATTGAGCTGAAGACCACTGTAATATCTTATCGAGAGCCGGCAGATATCAATAAGATCATTGCCGAAGCAATTGAAAAATACAGACCTGCAATTGTAGAAAATCACATAGATGTAAAAACGGATTTAATGAAAAATCCTCCTGATATTTTTGTTGACAGAGAACAGATTAAGGCGGCGGTTAGCCATCTCATTGAGAACGCAATTGAGGCAATGCGAAATAAGCAGCGCATACTGGAAATCAGCAGCCGTGTCAGCGAAGGATATATCGAGATCATGGTTTCCGATACAGGGGTCGGCATCCCGAAGGACAAGCTCAAGAACATCCTGGACCCCTTTTTTACTTCAAAGATCCATGCCGGGCTCGGCCTCACCTATGCGCTCAAGATCATTCAGGCCCACAGGGGCACGATCTCTGTGGAAAGCAAACTAGGCAAGGGATCCGTCTTTACGATCAGGCTGCCTGTGAAGAGACCCGGCAGCCATTGAGCCATTAATAATAGACCGCCTTCCCACAGGATAATATGGTGCCGAAGGGGGGAGTCGAACCCCCACGGGTTTTGCCCACCACCCCCTCAAGATGGCGTGTCTACCTATTCCACCACTTCGGCAAAAGATTGACTATTTAGGGGTATCAGGTTGATTCGTTGATGGTGCAATGTTTTCAGGCTGATTTTTCTTCTGCTGGCTATCTTCAGCCAGGGAATTTGTCTTTTTATTTGAGCCATGGGCGGGCTCTTCAACTCCTGTCGCTGGCGCAGGAGCGGTTTCAACAGGTTCAGGAATTACAGTCGCAGCAGGTTCAGCAGTTTCAACAGGTTCGGTAGTTACAGGGCTGGTAGTTACCTGCACGTCGCGCATTACGGAATCCTCAACCTTGTGAGCCGATAAATAGGTAAGAACAAGGGCCAAGATCATAAAGGCTACCGCCAGTCCTGTAGTGAGCTTGTTCAGAAAAGAGGCCGGTCCCGCACTGCCAAAGATGGTATCACTGGACCCGAATACAGCTCCTATCTCGGCCCCCTTGCCTTGCTGGAGCAGGACAGTGAGGACCAAGAGGACACACGTAATAACATAAACTATTATTAATATAGAATACAAAAGATATCCCTTTTTAATTAATCAATCCGGCAACCGGCAATTTGTGCAAAGCTCCCGGGTTTGAGAGAAGCGCCGCCGACAAGTGCTCCGTCCACGTCGGGGAGCGCCATTAATTCATTGACATTTTCCGGCTTAACCGAGCCACCATACAATATTCGAATCCGCCCTGCAATACCGGAATCGAAACGGCCGGTCAGCCAGGAGCGTATATGGGCGTGGGCATCCTGTGCCTGGTCCGGGGTGGCTGTCTTACCCGTGCCAATCGCCCATACAGGTTCATAGGCAACCACTACCCGGTCTGCCTCTTCACTACCTACTTCTGAAAAGCCCGCGGATAACTGCCTTTCAAGTATCTCATGCATAAGCCCGGCCTCTCTTTCCTCCAGCTTTTCCCCGATACATAGTATTGGAAGCAGGTCATTTTCCAGGGCAGACCTGACCTTTAGGGCAATAAGGCCGTTTTTTTCTCCGAAAATATGCCTGCGCTCTGAATGCCCGAGGATCACCCACTTTACCGCGAATTCCTTGAGCATGATCGGTGATATTTCACCAGTGAAGCTACCCTTTTGCTCAAAGTACATGTTCTGGGCTGCCAGTGTCACAAGTCCACTTTGCTTAATGATTTCCCGGGCTGCTGAAAGGGCAGTAAACGGAGGAGCGATCACTATCTCTCTTTCCGGCAGGTCATTCACCAGGGGCAAAAAGACATCAAGGAAGTCACGGGTCTCGGCCACTGTCTTGTACATCTTCCAGTTGGCTGCCAAAACAGGTCTTCTTTTCAGGGTGTTCATTTTTTAATACACTCCTCAAGCGCCGCTATGCCCGGCAGCTCTTTTCCTTCCAGGAGGCTGAGAAACGCTCCCCCACCCGTGGACATGTAAGATATGTTCCCTGCTTCACCGGCCCTGTGGACGGCCAGACCGGTATCTCCTCCGCCTACAATGCTGATGGCCTGACTGCTGCCGACCGCATGCGCCAGGGCCATCGTACCCTGGCTGAAAGGTTCAAGCTCAAAGGCCCCCATTGGGCCATTCCATACTATGGTTTTGACATTGTAAAGGGCTTCGCTGAAGAGGCTTGACGTTGCAGGCCCTATGTCCAATGCCATCCAATCATCTGGAATTTCCTGGACCGGGACGGTCCTGGTCCCGGCGTTTGCATCAATATCCCGTGCTATGATGCAGTCAACAGGAAGGTATAATTTGACACCTTTGTCTCTTGCCCGATCAATTAGGGCCCCGGCCGTGTCTGCCAGACTTTTCTCAGCGAGGGATTTTCCTATATTAATGCCTTGCGCTGCCAGGAAGGTATTGGCCATGGCCCCGCCGACTATCAGCTTATCCACCCGGTCCAGTATGTTTTTAACGGCCCCCAGCTTGCTGGATATCTTGACCCCGCCCAGGATGGCCGCCAGGGGCCTGGCAGGTCCTTCCACGGCCTTTTTGAAGTACAAGAGTTCCTGCTTTACAAGGAAACCGGCCGCGCAGTTTTTGACCAGGCCGGGTATCCCGGTCACTGAGGCATGGGACCTGTGTGATACTGCAAAGGCGTCATTTATATACACATCGGCCATTCTTGCCAAGGCTTCTGCAAAGCCGGGGTCGTTTTTTGTCTCTCCCTGATGATACCTGAGGTTTTCAAGCAGCAGCACTTCTCCGTCCGACATGGAGCTGACCTGGTTCTCCACTTCTGCTCCAATACAGTCCGGGGCCAGAGGTACCTCCCTGTCTATCAGTTCGCCAAGACGCCCGGCCACCGGCCTCAGGCTGAATTTTTCTATTCTCTGTCCCTTCGGGCGGCCAAGATGCGAGCAGAGTATCAGCCTTGCTTCGACCTCTAAGGCATAGCGTATGCTCGGCAGGGCCGCCCTGATGCGGCTGTCGTCTGTGATATTGCCGGAATCGTCCAGGGGGACATTGAAGTCCGTCCTCATCAGGACCCTTTGGCCTTTCAGCGGAATTTCGTCTATGTATTTGATCATTACAGCATCTTCCCTACAAATCTCTATATCTAAATTTTCAGACCAGAGACATCTCTTCCTCTGTCTGAGTGGCATGCCTGCCCATGTATATCGATCCGTTTCTGCCGTCAATACTCAGGAAGTCGCCGGAACGAATAATGCGGTCGTGTAATTGCGCAAAACCCTGATTTTCAAAGACCTGCAGTTGCTTACAGCCCACGATGCAGCTCTTGTCCAGGCGAAATGCAATAATGGCTGCATGAGAAGTCTGTCCTCCTTTTGCCGTGAGCAGGCCGTCTGTTAAAGTAATTTCCTTGATATCGTCCGGGACCGTGTCCGACCGGATCAGGATCAAAGGGGTTTCTGGTTCTTTCCTGCGTAAGGACTTGATCTCGGACAGGGTGAATACAGCCTTCCCGGTCATGGCGCCTCCGCTTACGCCGATGCCCCTGCCCAGATAGCTGGCCTCCAACTCCCCTGATGGCACAAAGACCTGAACGATGCATCGCCTCTTGGTGGTCATGTTCCGGCTCTGGAGTATGAAGAGCCTGTTGCTCTCCGGGCCTTCAAAGGTAAATTCTATCTCCTGGGGGTCCCATCTTTTCTCATAGATGAGCTCTCTGCTTATGGATAACAAGGTATTGTAAATCTCCGGAAAATTTTTCTCCAGAGTCATTTCGGAATCAAGCCCCATGGCCTTTTGCTGCTTTATTGAAATCGGATATGTACTGACCAGACCACTCACAATGTCATCCCCCTGATTTCCGGTGGTAAAGTCACCCCATAGGCTGATACTGTCTATATTGTCGGTATGGATCGGCGTGAAGGCCACGCCGCTGCCGGATGTCTCTGAAAGATTTCCATAGGCCATGGCCTGCAGTATCACAGCCGTGCCCCAGTAATCGGACATCTCCATTATTTCCCTGTAGTTCTTTGCTTTTTCAGACTCCCATGAAGTCAGAATCAGTTGTATGGCCACAAGGAGCTGCTCAAAAGGATCCTTTTCCAGCTCCAGGCCGTGGTCCAGCGTAGCTTGCTGATAAGCCAGGGCCAATTCTTTCATCTGGTATCCGGTAAATTCCCTTTTCTGTTTCACCCCGTAACGGAGCTTGTGGTTATTCATGATCTCGGTGAACATCTCGCGTTCCAGATCAAAGGACATGGCCCATGACTGGACGAACCTGCGGTAGTTGTCCCAGGCAAACCAGGCATTGCCGGTCTTTTTCGCCAGGCCTTCTATGATTTCGGGATTACTGCCCACGTTTATGATTGTTGACATCATCCCAGGCATGGAAATGGCCGCTCCGCTCCTTACGGATAAAAGCAGGGGATTTGACGGATCGCCAAACCTGCGCCCGGTCTGATTCTCTATCTCCCCTATGGCTTTCTGAAGCTGTGACTTGAATTCCATGTATGCGCTGCGCAGTTTCTGGATAATAGGATAGCATCTGAAGACCTCGGTGGTGACTATTACCCCCGGCGGAACCGGCAGGCCCTTTTGTGCCAGGAGCACCAGGTTGAAGCCCTTATTGCCGAGGTGCAGGAGGTTTTTTGTCTGTTGTTTCGGACTGTGTATGGTACACAATACCTGATTCGGATCATAGCTCAATACCAAGTCAAGGTCCTTGTGATCCAGTCTTTCTTTCTGCTCTCCAAGCAACTGGTATACCCGGGCTATGAAGTTGTCCAGATATTGCAGGCCAAAGGTGCTGGAAATAAGGTCCCTCAGGAACCACTCCGTTATCTGATGGGTCATCTGGACCTCGTCTTCAACCTCTTTTAAAGCGGTTTTGTACTTTGGGAGCAGGTTGTATTTGCCAAGTTGGCGAATAATGAGAGAGATATTGTCCTGATGCGGGCTTATGTAATAGGCATGGATAATGTCTTTAACCCCCTCGGATAACCCTCTCACTACGTCCAAATACTGGGAAAAGGCAAATCGCCGGACCTCGAGAGATTTTTCCAGCAGGGCCAGATAGGCGGCGAACTTCCCGGAATACACTCCGTCCAGCTGTACGGCCCTCCAGAAGAGCCGGAGATACCTGAGTATGCGTACAAAGATGGGCCTTGAAATGAAGGTTGAATCTATCTTGGCTATCAGCCGTTCGAAGTATAAATTTGCCAGGTTCTCCAGTCGGAAACTGAGGCTGAGGGCATCAAACTTGCGCTCATGATATCGGCCGTACATTGAAGGAATATCCACGGTTATGTGCCGTTTGTGGTATATGTCCTCCCTGATTTCAAACCGCTCCTTGCTGAGTATAATGCCTTTAAGGGCATCAAGCTGGTCCAGGATTACTTCAAGGCACCGCTCCGGATCATCATCCACATCCAGGACTTCAAGTACTTTATCCAGCCCCTCAAAACCCTGATTTCTGGCTTCCTCCAGATGATGACGGATTTCCTGGGTGCCGAGCTTGTACTTATGGACCTCAAGCCGGTACATCCGGATAAGAAGCTCAACACGTCTTTTCTCTTGAGGAGGGACATCAGGGATCTGGCTCAAAATTTGAGAAAGCCGGTCTTGTTTCAAATCCAGCAAGGTATCAACACTGTGGGTAAATCGTTTGATATCCAGCACATCTGCAAGATGCCGTACAAGCCTGTGTACATGATCCACGAATGGGCCATGGCCAGAGACCTGCTCCAGGATCTCAGGGGGCAGAAAGGGTTCCAGTATGTCCTTCTGCCTGCCGAACCAGAAGCACAAAATGGCCTCTATGAAATCGACAATGCGGTTGTTGCTCTCAACATGGCTCTGTTTTCTCAGAAAGTGGATAAGGATATCCTTACGGTGAGATATCTCATCCAGTTCTGTCGACACGTCCCTCAGGAGACCCTCTGCTCCTATCTCATTGAAGTAAACCGGCAGGATCTTGGCCAACTGTTTGACCAGATTGTAATTTTGTTCTATGTCGCAGTTGAGTAACCGGCTGACGTCCTTCTGAAACAGGTCCGTATCCCGGATACATGTGCCTGCCAGCTTGAGGTTTATGATAAGGGCCGACAACAGGGTGCCGCAGACACTGGTTTTCTGTTCTGCAAATTTTAGCCAGACGCGAATATTCTGCAGATGAGCAGGATTGTTTAATATATGCCATTCGGTATCCACGCCCTTAATACCAGGGGGCTGGAAGCCAAAATGGATTACCTGACTGAGAAAGATCTCGATGAGCCTTGTGTCGTCCCTGCGGACTACTTCTGAACCCAGGGCCTCGATGCACTGAAGAGCAGTCCTTGGGAAATTGCCTACTTGCTGCTTCAGCAGCGCAAAGCTTCCGGAAAGGATCTCTTGAAGCCGTTCCTGGTCTGCGGTGCGTATAAGATGCAAAAGGCTGCGATTGATCTGGCGAAGGACTTCTTCGTGGATTGCGGACAGGCCTTCCATTTCAATAAAATGGAACGGAAGCAAAGAGTATAATCCTGTTTCCTGATTGGGTGAAGACTGCTCTTTTGATGATACAGAAAGGATTTGACAAGACAGCCTGGCCAGTTCCCTGACAATCTTTCTGTACTGATTCACTATATCCAGGTGGCCCGGGCGCCTGGCCAGATCCAGGGCCTTTTTTTCGTTGAGAGAGGTTTTTTTCTCGATTTCCAGGTCTTCCAGAAAGGACTTGAGCTGCCTGTGCGAGACCGGTTTGATGAGCCTCAGCGTCTTTTCCAGGTTCTCAGGGTCAGGTTCTATGGAAAACTGCTCAACAGTACGGTTAAGCCAGCTCTCAGGGTCTTCTTGCCCAAGCCAGTACTGAAAGGTAGATTCCCGGACTTTAATAAGGAGCCTTCCCGCTGCATCCCATAAGCCCGGAGATATCTCTTGTCCCTTCAGGCGGTTGGAAATATTCTGTATCAGGCGAGATACAGGGTGACAGCTCCTGGCAACAGCCTTAATCACAAGAGCGTTGGATTCATTGAGCCTGCGGAAGGCATGTTCAATATCAGGCAGTATTGTCAGAAGCTTTTCAGTATCTGCTTTTTGGATGATTTTTTCCAGAAAGGCCAGGATTCCATTTACGGCCTCGGTCTTTTGATTTTCATCAGGGACTTCGGAAATGATATCAAAGAAGGTGCCTAAAAGTACTTTAATGGCCTCGGGTCCCTGAGATGAACGGCTGTAAGCAGAAAGATTCTTGAGAGAAAATGACCTCAGCTCCCTGATCACAACTTCCCAGTTACGAAATGGATGATGCAGTTCAAAGAGGAGGCTGTCAAGGGCTTTAATTATTCCATGATAATCCTTGACCGCATCCCGGAGAACCTGGAAGCGGGAGTCGAACACTAACTCCCGAACGGCTGTGGCCTCAAGGTTTGCACGAAGGGCTTCCGATACAATCATCGCAAAAGTCTGCCGGCTGCCAAGGAATTTGAACAGTTACGCCTTTTGGGCATCCATATGAAGGATCAGATCCAATATCCTGTTGGAGTATCCCCATTCATTGTCATACCATGACATGACCTTGATCAAATTGCCCTGAATAACTTTGGTGCAGGCGCCGTCCACAATGGAGGACCTTGGGTCTCCCATGAAGTCCGTGGAGACCAGAGGTTCATCCGTGTATCCGAGGAAGCGATCGGTAGCCGCCTTAATGGCTTCGTTTATTTCAGGTACAGTGGCACGTTTTTCCACCTGGGCTACAAGGTCCACTATGGAGACGTCAGGTGTGGGCACACGGACCGCCAGGCCGTCAAATTTGCCCGTGAGCTCCGGAATGACCTTGCTTACTGCTGCTGCCGCGCCTGTCTTTGTAGGGATCATGTTGACGGCAGCGGCCCTGGCCCGTCTGAGGTCGCTGTGGGGAAAATCAAGCAATCTCTGATCGTTTGTATAGGCGTGTACAGTGGTAATCAGCCCGGAGACGATGCCAAATCTGTCCAGTATTACTTTGGCCACAGGGGCGAGACAGTTGGTGGTACAGGAGGCGTTGGATACGACGTGGTGAGCGGCCGGATCGTAGTCGTCTTCATTGACCCCCATCACAATCGTGATGTCCTCATGCTTTGCAGGAGCTGTAATTACGACCTTTTGCGCCCCGGCCTCCAGGTGCCCGCGTGCAAGATCCGCATCGCTGAATCTGCCGGTAGCTTCGATCACGTATTCCACGCCCATTTCCTGCCATGGCAACCGGGAGGGCTCCTTGATGGCTGTTATCCGTATATCCTTGCCATCCACAATTATTCCCTGATCTGTGTCCTGCACATCGAGGTGAAAGGTCCTCATTACAGAGTCATATTTTAACAAGTGGGCCAGGGTCTGGGTGTTTGTCAGGTCATTTATGGCTTTGATTTCAATGGATTCAAATTCCTTATATAGTTTAGAGGCCCTGAAGATGCTCCTCCCAATGCGCCCGAAACCGTTGATGCCGACCTTAATAGTCATGTATGAACCTCCTAACAGCTGAATACTCAGAATGTAAACGTTTATACTTCTTGATAATGAATGAACAATTACTTCATTTTTTCAGGATTGCTGTGGCCTGATTGATGCTTTTCCTGCTGTAATCCACTACTTCGTCCGCCAATTCATGCAGGGGCTGATCCTTGTTCCGGCACTGGCATAATTTGATCAACATGGGAAGATTCACCCCTGTTATGACCTCTACCTTGTTGTCTTCCAGGAAGGCAAGGGACATGTTGGCCGGAGTCCCGCCAAACATGTCTGTGAGTATCAATACGCCGTCGCCCGTATCGACTTCCTTGATGGCCTTGCGGATATCTGACTGTAATTCATTTATATGCCTTGACGGATCTATAGAAAGGGCGATCATCTGTTCGGTCCTGCCTACGATGAAGACCGTCGTATGTAAAAGCTCATCAGCAACACGGCCGTGGGATGTCACAACCACACCTACCATGATTTATTCCTCCAGTTCAAGGTCCCTGTGTGTGACGATAACCTCCTCATCAGCCCCTGTAAATACTTCTTTTAGATGCTCTACAATGACAACACTCCTGTGTCTGCCACCCGTACATCCCACGGCAATCACAAGATAAGATTTACCTTCCTTTCTGTATTCCGGGACAAGGAATTTCAAAAGGCCTTTGACATGATGAAGAAACTCCATAGTGTCTTTCTTTTCCAGGACATAGGTTCGGACTTCACGGTCGCAGCCGCTTAAGGGACATAGCTCCGGCTCGAAATATGGATTTGGCAGGAATCTGACATCCAGAACCAGATTGGCATCGGCGGGAACTCCATACTTAAAGCCAAACGAGAGCAAGTGTATCACTAATTGATCCAGTCGTTTTCTTGAAGAATAAAGCCTGATAATGTCCTGCCTCAGTTGATGAACATTGAAATCAGAGGTATCAATCAACTTGTCAGCCCATTCCCTCAGCCTCATCAGATGTTCCCTCTCAATACGTATTCCTTCAAGGACATTGCCCCTGGGTCTTAAGGGGTGTTGGCGGCGGGTTTGGCTGAATCTCCGTACTAATACCTCATCATTTGCATCGAGAAACAGGATTTCGACGTGAAATCCTTTTTCCTTAATCTCGGTAAAGATAGACCGATATCGATCCAGAAAGCTCTTTTCTCGCACATCCATCACAAGGGCCACACGGGTGGGCATTGTGGAGGCGTTTTCGGTAAGTGAGAGAAATTCCGGCATGAGAGCTATGGGAAGATTATCCACACAGTAATAGCCGATATCTTCAAATGCTTTGAGTGCAGTGCTCTTACCGGATCCGGACATACCGGTTATGACTACTGTTTGTACCAGTTTATTCAAATTTTCCGGTAATAAAACTACCCCCGGTCCATCTTTTTTAAAAGGAGAATCTGTCAAGTTTTCTGTAAAGTGATTTCAGGTTTTAGACCTGACCATCCATTTCTTCTATTACTTTTTGAATGGAAAGTTCATCTGATGCCTTCATAATTCGCTGGTAAACCTCCCGGGTCTTTAACAGCCTTGAGACCTGGGCCAATACTTTGAGATATAGGGTTGCAGAGTTGTCAGGCGCAAGCAGGAGAAACACAATGTGAACCGGGAGGTTATCCATCGCATCAAAAGGGATACCATCCGGGCTCCGCCCGACCACTATGAGCATATGCCCCAATCCCCGAAGTTTCCCGTGGGGAATTGCCACTCCACCCCCAATACCAGTACTGCCCAGTTGTTCGCGCTCCCTGAGGACAGACAATACCGCATCCTGGTCCAGGGCGGGCTCTATTTCCACTACCCTTTTGGTCAGCCAGACCAGCGCATCTTCTTTGGATTTTGTATTAAGATTGGGGATGATACATCTGTTACAAAGGAAATCGATTATCTTCACAGTCATTACGGTT
The DNA here is from genome assembly GCA_003194485.1 of Deltaproteobacteria bacterium. Classification (NCBI taxonomy): domain Bacteria; kingdom Pseudomonadati; phylum Myxococcota; class Myxococcia; species Deltaproteobacteria bacterium. The sequence goes on along the minus strand of PQXD01000008.1, from coordinate 51,001 downwards.
CGACTAATCCCAAGATCCCATCTGAACGCCAGTAAATGACATTTATCTCATTGGTCTCAGCATTTGTAAACATCATGAAGTTTTGATTAAGTGACTGGAACTGAGCAGCTGCTTCATCGACAGCCATTGGTTTGGCATCCATTTTTTTTGTGGTGATTACGTACGAGCCCTCTTTTGCTGTTTCCGGAGATGGTGGGATGCCTGAAAGGGCCGCCGGCTCCTCGGACACCGGACCAGATCCTCTTTTGCTGCGGATTTTTTCCTTATATCTTCTCAGCTGCTTGTAGATTTTGTCAGATACCAGATCTATAGCTGCTCGCATTTCATTCTGCTCTTCCTTGGCCGCCGCCCTCATGCCATCTCCTGAGATCACAACCTCCGCTGTCTGTCTGAATTTCTCCACTGACAAAACAACGTTCACATCTATGGGACCATCAGCATATTTCTTGAGTTTTTGGAGTCTGTTTTCAGCATATTCGCGCAGTTCATCCGAAGGATCCAGACGCCTAAATGTCACATTGATTTGCATAGAATAGAATACCTCCAAATGGGAATTTAGCTGATCGCTTTCCTTAAATTATAATTTAATAGTTCAGGAATTACCATTACTCAGACACAAAGTCTTGCCATGGACGGCTAATTTATTGCAGGTCGTTTGCGCCGGCTGGAGGGCAAGATACCCATCAGATCTCTATATTTTGCCACAGTTCTTCTTGCAATACGGATATGGTCCCTGGCCAAAATTTCTGCGATCTGCAAGTCGCTGTATGGTCGAATCGGATCTTCTGACTGGATCAACTGGCGAATCCGTTCTTTTACACTATAGGATGCCACATCAGAGCCGTCGTCCCGGCCCAGACTTGCACTGAAAAAAAACTTGAGCTCAAAAATACCTTGTGGCGTATGGACATATTTATTTGTGGTTACCCTGCTTACGGTGGATTCGTGCATCTCGATGTCATCTGCCACATCTCTCAGTATTAGAGGCTTGAGATAGGCTATTCCCCTGTCCAGAAATTCCCTCTGAAACTTTACGATACTCTTTGTGACCCTGTAGATAGTCTTTTGCCGCTGCTGAATGCTGCGAATCAGCCACATGGCGGACTTGAGTTTGTCCTGAATAAAATCTTTGGCAGCAGAGGAGGTAGTAATACCGTTTTTGATGGCACTGCGGTAAAAAGAGCTTATCCTCAGTCTCGGCAGGCCATCGTCATTCAAGACAATCGTATACTCATCGTCTACTTTATAGACATAAATGTCTGGAACGATGTAATGGATTTCCTCATTGCTGAACGGTCGCCCGGGACAGGGTTCCAGGGCAGTTATTATCTCGATCGCCTTGGCTATTTCCTCCAATGACCGTCCTGTAGCCCTGGCCATAGCTTGATAATTGTGCCTTTCAATATGGTTAAGGTGTTTACTTACGAGTTCCGAGACCAGGGGATTATTGATGCCCAGATGGCCTATCTGGATCAATAGACATTCTCTGAGATCCCTGGCTGCCACACCAACAGGGTCAAAGAGCTGGATTTTTTTTAGTGTGCCTTCTACTTGTTCCGGAACACATCCCACTTCTTCGGCTATCTCATCAACTGTAGTCTTGAGATAGCCGTTTCGGTCAAGATTGCCGATAATAAGACAGGCACTTTGACGCTCTATGTCATTAAAGTGTGACATCTGGAGTTGCCACATCAGATGTTCTCTCAAATCTGTGGTGCAGGTAAAGATATTTTCATAGCTTGGGGCCTCCTTCTTTTCAAAGGAATAGGCAGGAAATAAGGTTCTGTTGTCTTCGTCCCAGAAATCTTTCCAGTTTATGTCTTGAATTGCTTTGTCTTCCCATGGAATTTTTTCAAGTTCAGAGGAGGCCAGGGTCGGAAGCCGGGTCTCCTCGTACGAGGAAGGCTCTTTTTCTTGCAAAAGGTTGCCGCGATCCGTATCGTTTGGGTATGGGATGTCTTCCGATTCAGATTCCTCCAAGACGGGATTGGCTTCCAATTCCTGGTCGATCGTCTCAATTAGTTCAATACGGGAAAGTTGAAGCAGTTTAATAGCTTGCTGCAACTGGGGAGTCATTATAAGCTGTTGTGCCAGCTTAAGTTGCTGCCGGAGTTCCAAGGCCATAAAGATTATCAAAGAAGCCTTAAGTGGCTCATAGTTTAAAGTCTTTTCCCAAATAAATTGTCCTTGCCAGATCGCTTGAGGCGATATGTTCCGGGGTACCCTCTTCGTTAATAACTCCTGAATTAACAATATATGCCCGATCACATACAGTCAAGGTTTCACGGACGTTGTGATCCGAAATGAAGACTCCTATTCCCCTGGCCTTCAGGCCCTTTATTATCTCTTGCAGTTCGGAGACAGCCAGTGGATCAACACCTGCAAAGGGCTCGTCAAGAAGAATAAATACCGGGTCGGTAGCAAGTGCCCGCATAACTTCCACCCGTCTCCGCTCCCCCCCTGAAAGTGACTGGGTCTGTTGATCCGCGAGGACGGATAGGCCCATGTCATCTAAGAGCTCAATGGTCTTGCTCTCTATTTCCCGGCGGGATAGCCCCTTTGTTTCCAGTACAAGGCGGATATTGTCGGCAACTGACAGCTTCCTGAACACCGAGGGCTCCTGGGGCAGATAGGTAATGCCTTTGCGAGCCCTTTTGTGCATGGGTAAATTGGTTACATCCTCCCCGTCAAATGAAATCCTTCCTTCATCGGGTCTGATTAGACCGACGATCATGTAAAATATAGTGGTCTTACCGGCGCCATTTGGTCCCAGCAGACCTACTATGCTGTGGTCTGATAACTCGATACTTACACCATTGACCGCTGGCCGGCCACGAAAACGCTTTATCAGTTTCTCCGCCTTCAGCTTGCTCATATATTTTGAACTGTCATGATTTTGGTTAATTTGATGATACAAGCTTTTTCGAAAAAAGTGTAAACCGGTGAATGAAAGATGCCAAAAAATCTCATTCTGCCGGGTAGACAACCGCCTCAACCCTTGTTTCATTGCTTCCTTCGGCTACACTTCGATCCTCATTAATAAAAAAGATTATCCGTTCCCCACTTACCCGGTTAAGGCCTTCCAGGACCTGGGCCGAACCTGTAATAGTTATCTTTTCAGCAGGTTTGTCATAGACAGCCTGTTCTCCGGTGGCAACACGCTCACCCTGGATTATACGTACGCGGCCTGTGGCCACGATTTTTTCGACAGTCCTTTTTGTCTTATCTTCTCGTTCTTTATCCTGTTTTTTCTTTTCGTAAAAGACATCGAGTTTTTCGGAATATATGGTGAGATCACCTCTGGTTGCCTTCACATGTCCTGTGAATATCACGATCCCTGACTGATCCATCGCCTCCATCAGGTCACTTTCTATATGGATAGGGAGCCTGCCCTCATCCGCTGGACCGGTAAGTGAGGTGTCTGAGATGCCTGTCTGGGCTATAGCCATCAAACAGTGAAAATACATAAAAATAAGGATGCAAAACCAGATAGTTAAAGCCATATTTCCGGCTTTTTTCGTTTTCCAGCAGATACAGGAATTTTCACATTTCATTATGATTCCTCGTAAGCGTTCACAGGTTCAGGGTTTACCGTTCAGGGTACTTCTCTTTCGTTAGTAAACACTGAATCCGTGAACGGTTACATTCCTCTTAAAGTTCCAGTTCGCCGTTTTCCGGGAGGACAGACGTCTGTCTCCTTAGCGTAAGTTTGCATTCTTGAAGGTCATACTCAAGTCCTTCGCCCTCCATTTCCAGTCCGTCTCCCTTAATGAGCACCTTGTCCCTGGTCCAGATAAGTTTTTTCTCCTGACTGAAATGCATACTTTCTGAAAAGAGCGTGGGGCCGCCTTCAAGGCGTACTTTCACATCGCCATTCAGTGACATTTCGTCATTATCGGTTCTGTATGTGCCTGAATCAGCAACAACAATAACATGGCCTTCTCCAGCAGGGAAAAATTTTATTCTTATACCCTCCAGGTCCATGATGTTTTTCCCCTCATAGAGCCGGGCTGCATCTGCATTCAGAATCCACTGGATCTTTTCGCCTATATTTTTCGTATAACGAATACCTTCAAAGGTAAGATCGGCTTTCATTTCTTTGAGATCTGTGGTCCACAGGTCATCGGTACCCCTGGTGTGCCGCCACGGTCTCCAGAGAACCATCAAGAAAAGGACGCCGGCAATTACCCAGAAAAGATATCTTTGCTCAAGTTTCATGAAACACCGGTGTAAATGTTTACCATCAGGAATTAAGGTAATGGTCCAGGAACTTGCCTCTCTTGTTTTGTGCCTTGAGAATCAGCTCGCAGACTTCTCTGACTGCGCCCCTTCCCCCTGCCTGTCTTGTAACATAATCAGCATAGTCTTCCATGGATTGTGCAGCATCAGCAACTACCACGGCAAGACCTGCCTTCTGAAGAAGGGGAAGATCCACCCAGTCATCTCCCATATAAGCAACCTCTTTATCATCTATTCCCAGTTTCTCCTTTATTTCCTCGTATACTTCTATTTTGTCAGACAGTCCTTGATATACCAGCTTTATTCCCAATTCTTCAGCCCTGACAGCAAGGGCATGAGAAGAGCGGGAGCTGAGAATAGCTACATGGATTCCCGCCAGATCAAGGAGCTTAAGGCCAAGACCATCGTGTACATGAAAGCTCTGCACCTGTTCTCCTTGAGAGGTATATACAATACTTCCGTCAGTCAGCACTCCGTCAACATCCACCGCAAGAAGGCGAATATTGCGGGCCTTTGTCATGAGCAGTTCTTTATCTATATGAGCCATCAGTCCACCGCCTGCCTGATCCTGGAAAGGACTTTCAGCAGGTCTGCCGCAGCCTCAAGGGAGAGACTGTTTGGGCCGTCACAAAGGGCCCTGTCCGGATTTGGATGGACCTCCAGGAAGATTCCATCCACTCCTGCTGCCATTGCAGCCCTGGCAAGAGTGGACACGAATTCCCTCTGCCCTGATGAGCATCCGTCTCCGCCGCCGGGGAGCTGAACACTGTGTGTGGCGTCAAAGATAACAGGAACCCCGAGCCTGCTCATTATAGCCAGGCCACGCATGTCAACCACCAGGTTGTTGTAGCCAAAAGAGGCCCCTCTTTCAGTGAGAATGACCTGGTCATTCCCACTCCCTTTTATCTTGGCGATCGCGTGCCTCATATCCCACGGGGCCATGAACTGCCCCTTCTTGATGTTGACAGGGAGAAGGGTTCGGGCTGCCGCTACCAGGAGGTCTGTCTGTCTGCAGAGAAAGGCCGGTATCTGTATGCAGTCAAGGACCGTTGCGGCCGTCTCTGCCTGGTCGGTTGTGTGGATATCCGAGATCACCGGCACATTCAGTTTTTCCTTGATGACTGAGAGCATCTCAAGGCCTTCAGCCAGTCCCGGCCCCCTGTATGACCTTATGGATGTCCTGTTTGCCTTGTCGAAGGAGGCCTTGAATAGATAAGAAAACCCGCAATCCATGGCGGCCCGGGCCATAAATGCCCCGATGGAAAGAGCGGTTTCAATATCTTCCAGCACGCATGGTCCTGCAATGAGCAGGGGCGGCTGTCCTGATCCGACGCTGATTCCAGCTATACGAACGTTTTGTATCCGGATGCCTTCTGTACTCATTAGTCTTGGCTTTCGGCTTTCAGCTTTTTTGCAAGTGCGGCATTTATAAATGCCGCAAACAGGGGATGGGGATCAAGCGGCCTGGATTTGAACTCGGGATGGAATTGGCAGGCAAGGAACCATGGATGCTGCGGAATTTCGATGATCTCCACCAGTTCTCCATTGGGACTCAGCCCGGTGAACCTGATTCCAGCGTCTCCGAGGGCCTTGCGATAGGAGTTATTGAACTCGTACCTGTGCCGATGCCTTTCGGATATCCGCTCGGTTTCATAGGCAGCATAGGCCTTGCTGTCAGGTGCCAACTGGCACGGATACGCGCCAAGACGCATGGTGCCCCCCTTCTGGGTGTCCTCGTCCCTTTTTTGAATTTTCTTTGTACGGTAATCATACCATTCCTTCATCAGGTAGATTACGGGGTCAGGCGTGATGGGGGCGAATTCAGTGCTGTCAGCCAAGGGCAGCCCTGCTGCATTCCGGGCAAACTCAATGACTGCCAACTGCATACCCAAACAGATGCCGAAAAAGGGTACCTTGTTTTCTCTGGCATAGGTAATGGCCTCGAGCTTTCCAAGTATTCCCCTTGGGCCAAACCCTCCTGGGACCAAGATTCCATCGGCTCCTGAAAGCCGGTTTGCCAGCTCTTCACCCCTTGTTTCTTCTGAGTTCACGAAGTCTATTTCGATCTCAGAGCTGTTTGCAATACCTCCATGGAACAGGGCCTCATTCAGGCTTTTATAGGACTCCCTGAGGTTTACATATTTGCCGACCATGGCAATCCGCACCTTGTGCCGTGGCTCCTTGATTCTGGCAATAAGGTCCTCCCACCGGGTAAGTACGGGCGCCCTTGTCCACATATTAAGGGATTCGACAATTCGTTCATCCAGCCCCTGCTCGTGAAAGCGCATCGGCACTTCATAGATGCACTTTACGTCCTTGGCTGCAATAACCCGGTCTTCTTCTACATTGCAAAATAAAGATATCTTGGACTTAATATCCGGTGAAAGATCGATCTGGGTACGGCAGAGCAATATATCCGGCTGAATACCTATGGATAGCAGCTCTTTCACGCTGTGTTGCGTTGGTTTTGTTTTGAGTTCACCTGCTGCCTGAATATAGGGCACATAGGTCAGATGTATATAAAGGGTATTTTTCGTTCCCAGGTTGCCCCTTAACTGTCTGATAGCCTCAAGAAACGGCAGTCCTTCAATATCTCCTACCGTTCCTCCTATTTCTATAATGGCTATATCTGCCTCACTATTCAGTTGGAGAATCGCCTGCTTGATTTCGTCAGTTATGTGAGGGATGACCTGGACCGTACCTCCAAGGTAGTCCCCCCTTCTTTCCTTTGTGATAACACTGTAATAAATACGCCCTGAAGTATAATTGTGCCTTTGTCCCAGCTTTGCATGTGTGTAACGCTCGTAATGCCCGAGGTCCAGATCTGTTTCAGCGCCATCGTCTGTCACGAATACTTCACCGTGCTGGAAAGGGTTCATTGTGCCGGGGTCCACGTTTATGTACGGATCCAGCTTCTGAAAGGTGACCCGGAGCCCCCTGGCTTCAAGCAATGCCCCTATTGAAGCCGCTGCCAGGCCCTTGCCCAGAGATGAGAGAACGCCTCCGGTGATAAAAATGAACTTTGTTTTTATGTTCATTAAATCATATCCTTACAGTCTCATCAGAGACCAAAATTTGAGATTTTGCAAGAGGCTCCAAGGCAAATTATTTCTGAACTGCCATGCGGAGTGAGGCATTGACAATCGCTGCTGTAAATATTCGGTGAACCCGTGGTCCATTCCGCAAACCGTTCACTGGAAGGGGATATTTCTTTTCACTTCACACTCCAGCCCCTTGTTTTCTTAAGGCCTTTGACATGGGGGAGTCTTGCCCCCTCCCCGTTCTCCTTCGCTGCGCTCAGGAGCCGGGGTTTCCCCCACAGCAAAAGCCAGGAAAACTACGGAGGCTTCCGTTAAACCGTTCAAAGAAATATCCCCTTCCAGTAAACGGTTGCCGTCCGTGCCCTGCCGCAGGAGCGGTTTGCCTTTTGCAGGGTTTCGATCGCGGGCCGGATTGCACTGCCTCTCCGGTCTGCAATGAGTGAGCTTTGAAACCCGGAAAAAGGTAACCGCTCCAAGGCAGAATATAACGGGTTCATAAGAATATTTACTCGCTGCTGCCACAGTACTAATACTTTTCCGCCCTCATTTTTCTATTCCCTCCCTTGCCCTCACTCCCTTGCTGAAATAGTGTTTTATCATTCGCGCTTCTGTTACCAGATCGGCTCGCTCCATTATTTCTTCAGGCGCCCATCTCCCGGTAAGCACGAGCTCTACATCTTGAGGCCGTGTTTCCAAAAGGCCTACTACACTTTCTAACGGGATGAGCCCGAAATGAACGGCCACATTTATTTCATCAAGTACTATCAGATCATATTTCCCCTCTTTCATGACCTGTATTATTTCGCCGAGTCCGGCCCGGGCCGTTTTTATCTCTTCCCTGGAGGGTCCACCCCTTATGAACCTGCCTGAGCCGTACTGACGTATTGTGACCTGGCCTCCCAGTCTCTTAAGGGCCTTTATCTCATTATATTCGCCATGTTTCAGAAACTGGGCGAACAATACCCTCCAGCCTGCTCCAACTGCCCGGAGGACAAGCCCAAGAGCAGCGGTAGTCTTGCCCTTTCCGTCCCCGGTATAGATGTGGATATAACGTGCCTTTCTCTGCAAGTGTCTCCTTATGGAAAAATCGGGCTCAATATACGAAACGGCAGCATCAATGTATTCTTGATCAGGTCAATCATGGCCTCGCTCACCGCATCAGGTGAAAGGACCGTGACCTCAGGGTCTTCTATCTGTCCCTTGATTTTTACCGGAAATGCTACGATTGCCGCATCTTTTCCTCCAACGGCCTTTCCCAGCAAAGGTACCTTCGAGACAATGGTATCTATGGTCTTCAGTGGAGCTACCATCACAATCATGTCTGAATCCATGTCGTCCAGATCAATTTTTCCGCTACCAAAGAGGTTTAACCCTTTTCCTTTAATTATAGCATGATCAATAATCAGGTTGTCGTCCTTTACGTTGCACTTAATATCCATTTTTGAAAAAGGAAAACCTTCAGTAAGAAGATCCGGGAGTACATTTTGGGAAAAAAGGTCTATGACATTAAGTACGCTGAATATCTTTGAGAGCAGCGTCATGCGTCTTATCCTGCCATTGGTGGCATTGAGTTCTACCGTGCCCCGTTGCCAGTTGCCAGGTGTCCCTTCAAGGTTTGCATTAAAGACAAAGGGACCCTCTAATATATCTTGCTCAAAACCAAGGCATGAAAGCACTTCCTGGAAGAGTAACTTTTTTTCATGATCTGTAGAGATGGACAGATTGGCCAGACCGTGGCCGGGTCCTGAGTACCAGGAGCCGACAGTATTCAGACCGCAAATAATTCCTGAAGATACGGACACGGACATCTTTCCTTGAGGCAAGAATTTCACCTGACCTGTGAGGGGCTGCCAGACAAAGTCAGTCTCTTTTCTGTTTTTATCAGGAAGGGGTGCTTCTTTACCGCTCGTGTATTTAAACCTGTCCAGATCGAAGTTAATCCTGCCCGTAAGAGAAAGGGAAGAATCCGGTGATTTGGGAATAGGCGCAAGGTCGGTGGAAGGATGCTTTTCTCTGAATGTATCAAGGAATCGGGAGAGATTTCCCCATGAAAGGGAACCGGATGTCAGATCCAGGTCCAGATCAATATTATGCTTTGAGAATGAGGCCCGCCCCCTGGATATCACTGGTTCGCCATTTATTTTTAAAGAGAGTTTATCTATGTCTGTCCATGAGTCATGTCCGTGCAGGCCGGCATATTTGACAGTTATCGGCTCTGCAACTCCCCAGCACCAGTTGAGGTCAGACATCTCTATTGAACCCTTAAGCCGGATAGAACTTGGATCTTCCAAAAGACATCTCAGGTCGCATGAGCCCTTTATGTAGCCCGATAGCAGATTGTTCTTTTCCAGGATCTTGTCCAGAGTGTTTCTTTCCAGGTGTCCTTTCCAATTTAGCAGTAAATTCTCCCTTGGAATCTTTTGCAGATTCAGAGAAAAATGGGCCTTCTCATCCGGAGTAGTAATAGTAAGGTCTCTTATGGAAAACTCCTTTGGATAAGAACCGATATCCAGTTTTACCTTTGCGGCCTTCTTGTTTTCTGTATCCGAGATTATTTCCCCCTTTACATCCGTCCCTTTCGAATCCCATGCAACTTTTAAATGGTCCAGAGTACAGGGGGTCCTGGGAAAGTACGGGGTGGGTATCCAGGCCTTTGATTTTACCCATTGTGAAACACCTTCTCTTATAGTCCCGCTTAGATCAAGCCAGCCCTGCCAGCCCTGCCAATTCCTGTGTCTGAGATCTCCGCTTAAATTCAGTTTCTGGCCTGAAAGACTCATCTTGCATCTGGATATCCGGACATTTTCCTGGCCAGCCTGTACAGAGGCCTGTTCAATGCTGGATGGCCCGGGAAGCAAAGGGCTGTGAAAGCTGAGTCCTTTGGTGCTGGCTGATATGCTGTATTTCCATTCCCGGGGTTTCTTCACAGGCCCTCTAAGCCATGAGTCCGTTACTTCCAGGGGACCATCAATTGAGAGAAGTACTTTGGAGAAGACTTCTTGCAGCCCGGGATAGTGTTTCAGCTCGGCAAAAAGAGGACCCGAGTCCAGAGAGGCATTAAGCCCTGTGATGTCGAGAAAAACCTCATCTTTCCATCTGACCGACCCTTCTATTTCATGGATAGAATGAGGACCGACTATCCCCTGAATATTGCTCCAGTTCACTTCGTCAGGCAGGACCTTGAGTCGGCCTTTCTCGATTTTGATGGGCCAGGAAATCCGCTGATAATTTGCCGTTCCATCAATGCTTGATACCTCCACTCTCACCGAAATATCTTTTAACCTATCGCCCAGGATAAGACGCCCTGAAGTCCTGCCCTGGACATTGCTGAATTTGGCCAACTCATCCCTGAATCCTTGGTGACGCACCAATTTGTGCAACAAGGCCGGAAGTTTTGAAAGGTCTGCATCCAGCTCCAGATCCAATTTAAAGACCTTGTCTTCGCCGATAAGGCCCAATGCAAGAGAACCGTTGCTGCCCAGGGAATCGCCCAATCTGGCTGAAAGATTCTGCCCTGTCAGTATCCCGTTCCTTAGCTCGATCTGGCCCGAGACCTCTTCAAGATCCAGGTCAACGTTTGGAACGTGTATCTGCGCTCCTTCCACGTCGGCCGTGACGGTCATGGCCTCAAGTTTCCGAAAGCTTGGCACAGTTCCCTCAAAGTAATAGGCCGCTTTTCTGGCATTTCCTCCCAGGACTATGCTGCATATCAGGTCGGCCGTCCTGTTCCCGCCGAACAGGACGATGACTTTTCTTCTGATCCCTGAAAGATCCGCCTCTTTTGCCTTGAGGTCGATATGCCAGAGGGCCTCATCAGTGAGAGCCGCCTGATGCCTTTCTATCACTCCTGATAAGCTCAGCTTCGGATCAGTAAGCTCCAACGCATTTACCGACATGTGAAGTTGATGCCCTTTTTTTTCAAAATCCAGGTCTGTATAGCTGCATGAAAGCAGCATTTCCTTGTCATGTGACTCGATTTTCAGACAGGGAAAGTCCCCTTTTACCGAGGCCTTTATATCGTCAAGGCCGGTTCCTGTGATGGCAGCCTTTATGTTTACATCCGAGTCTAATGGCTTAACAGGAATCTTTTTCATGGAAGCAAGAAGAATTTTGTGCGGTTTGAATTCCCGGCAGTCCACCCTTAATTCATAGGAGCCTTTTGACGGCATGAAATGGCCTTTGGCCGCCAGGCTTTTGGCATAGGGTGGTATGCATTTTAGAGATGCATCAATTCTGTCAGGTTCTATATCTACCTTGGCATCGACATTTGAAAAATTGAGGTGATCGGTGTGGTGGAGCAGTCCCGGGAAAACACCTTCCGTATCTAAATCAAGGCTACCATTTTTTATGACAACTGTGGCTGAAAGAAAGGATGGTATTTGCCTTTCTTTTTTGTCAGACGCGGACAGGGACTTGAGGTGGATTTCGGGATTTTCGAGAACCACCCGGCTTATTCCTGGTTTGCCACGAAAAAGACCCGGCCAATCCGGAAAGAGCAGGACCTCAGGAAGCCGTGCCTCTGACCGCTTGTTGGAAACCAGGGCATCAGTAAACGCTAAGTGAGGAAAGAGAAACCAGTGCCAGGAAACCTCTTTGATGTCAATATCACTGTCCAGTTGACGGGCAATCTCACAGGTCAGCCTGGAACGGACCTGTTCCAACTTTAAAACGTATGGAACGAAAAACATCAGAAGACCGGCAACTGCCAAAACAAAGATGAAAATTTTGATAATGCGCGCTTTATTCATCTACTTAATAGTTGAGCTCTGCTGCCAGCAGCCTCAGATGCTCCAGTTCTTCAAAGTCTTTGCAGGAAAGCAATGTCTTTAAATTTGAAAGGGCGGGAGAGATATATGGCCTAAAGAAAATCTTCCCCTTTTTTAAATATAGGTATGAATATGCACCCAATACCTGCATGGTACGCAGGAGGGCAAGCAGACGAAATTCTCTTTCAAAAGCAGTTTTATCCACGGCGATATCCAGGACATCAAGTTCGTCCAGATAGAATTGCAAGAGCTCGGGCCAAATATTCTTCGATAGTGCCACATAAGGATCCAGGATCAGGGCGGCAACGTCATAGCCCAGGGGACCCAAACGCCCTCCCTGGAAATCGATTATCCTCAAGATTCCGTCCCGGACCAGAATATTTCGGGACTGAAAGTCCCGATGCAAAAAATACTCCTTATTGTCAATAAAATCTACTTGTGAAGCCAGCCTTGAAAGTTCATCTTCAAGCTCCGGTGTCTTACTGCAGCCCATGAGATCTTCAACAAAGGACCGCAAAAAGTAAAAGGCCTCTCGTTCCCCGGCCAGTTTGCTGTCATAATATTCTGAGTCATAGCACCATTCGAGGTTGAACCCCCGGCAGCCCCATATCTGCATCTTTGCCAACAAAGAAAGGGCCTGCCGGTAAAGCTCTTTGACCCGTGACCATTTACTTTGGGAGATCAGTGCCAGGATCTCTGTCTGCAAATGCCTGTCTCCAAGATACTCCACCACTATAATTCCGGTTTTTTTATTAAAATCATATAGTTTTGGAACCGGGATTCCGGCCCTGGCCAGATGATTCCCGATAGCAACATAACTGCAGGACTCGGAAGTACCTGTATCTCCTGGAGAAGGTTCAATTGCCAGGGCAGGCTTGCCCTTCCAGCGGATCTTGAAAAAACGCCTGTCAGATCCATCAGAGGAGAGAAGCGTTGCAAATGGTGGCTTCAACGTCATATATTTATTGCAGTAAATATTCTTATGAACCCGTGGTCCCACGTAACCGTTCACTGGGAGGGGATATTTCTTTTCACTTCACACTTCAGCCCCTTGTTTTCTTAAGGCCTTTGACATGGGGGATGTCCTGCCCCCTCTGCATTCGCCTTACGCTGCGCTTAAGGCGATGCAGTTTCCCCCACAGCAAAAGCCGAGAAAACTACGGGGGCTTCCGTTATAAACTGTTCAAAGAAATATCCCCTTCCTGTGAACGGTTGCCATCCGCGCCCTGCCGCAGGAGCGGTTTGCCTTTTGCAGGGTTTCGATCGCGGGCCGGATTGCACTGCCTCTTTCGGTCTGCGATGAGTGAGCTTTGAAACCCGGAAAAAGCTAACCGCTTCAAGGCAGGATATAACGGGTTCACCGGATATTTACCAGCGCATATAATTTTACAATAAGGATCATATCATCGCAAAACATATGTTTGACAATATATTGACACGATGTTTTACTGAAATATATTTAAATAATAACTGTTCACGGTTCAGAGGTTCTGGGTTGTTTACCGAAAATTTGTCTGCTGTGATTCTGTTACAGTTGCGTCTGAGCTGTTAATTCATAAGTTCTGAATAGAGAAATCATCATAGGGAACGATTTGAGGATATTGAAGCCTGTCTGCGTGCGACGCACAGGCAGGCATGGCAGTTGGCCCGGGAGCTAATTCGCAAGGTCAACGAAAGAAAGGTAACCCTGAACGGTGAACCTTTGAACCCGTGAACGGTTACTTTAAATATCTCGGAAATAATATGAAAAAGATCGAAAGCAATAAATCAATAACAAGATTTGGTGTCTCTATTCCTCTGGGTCTGATTCGCGCCTTTGATAAATACATCAGAGAGCGGGAATACAGTAACAGGTCAGAGGCCATTCGCGACCTCATACGGGAGAAATTAATAGAGCAGGAGTGGGAAAAAGAGTTTGAAGGACAAGTGGTGGTGGGCGCTATCACCTATGTATTTGACCACCACAAGAGGGAGTTGGTAGATTCAATTATTGATATTCAGCACAATTTTCCAGACCATGTTATCGTGTCGCAGCATGTACATCTGGATCATCATAACTGTCTGGAGGTAGCTATTGTCCGCGGGGAACCTGATGCCCTGCGCAATCTTGCCTACAAGCTAAAGGCCCTTAAGGGTGTAAAGCACTGCCAGCTTACCATGACCACAACAGGAACCAGCCTCAGTTAACCGTCACATCGACCCCTCTCTTACAATGAGAACGGCACGAGTCAGGATCAGGAGTCTGCAAAAATGCAGGAACGGATAGAAATTTCATCTGGAGTTATTAAGTCGTGCGGTATCACCGAAGAGCTCAAAAAGTCCTATCTCGATTACGCCATGAGCGTGATAATCGGAAGGGCCCTGCCCGACGTCCGGGATGGACTCAAGCCGGTGCACAGGCGCATCCTCTATGCCATGCAGGATCTGAGAAACGACTACAATAAACCGTATAAGAAATCGGCCCGCATTGTGGGCGATGTAATAGGTAAATACCACCCCCACGGAGATGCGGCGGTTTACGACACCATAGTCAGGATGGCCCAGGACTTTGCCATGGGATATCCACTTGTCGACGGCCAGGGAAATTTCGGCTCAATCGATGGAGATGCTCCCGCGGCAATGCGTTACACCGAGATCCGTCAGACAAAACTGGCCCATGAGCTCATGGCGGATATCGACAAGGAAACCGTGGATTTTGTCGCCAATTACGATAATTCCCTTTTAGAACCCCTGGTGCTTCCTTCCAAAGTGCCGAATTTGTTAATCAATGGTTCATCAGGTATAGCCGTGGGAATGGCCACCAACATTCCTCCCCACAATCTCGGTGAGGTGGTGGACGCCTTGATCGCCCTTATACGGAATCCGAACATAACCGTAGCTGATATTATGGAATATATCCCGGGGCCTGACTTTCCAACAGCCGGCTTTATATGTGGAAAGGGCGGAATCAAATCGGCATACGAAACAGGACGCGGAATCATCAAAATGCGGGCCAGGGCTGTAATAGAACAGCAGGCCAAAGGCAAGCGG
Source organism: Deltaproteobacteria bacterium (assembly GCA_003194485.1). NCBI lineage: Bacteria > Pseudomonadati > Myxococcota > Myxococcia > Deltaproteobacteria bacterium. The sequence goes on along the minus strand of PQXD01000008.1, from coordinate 35,925 downwards.
GAACACATAGTCATTAACCAGATTCCATACCAGGTTAACAAGGCAAAGCTGGTGGAAAAGATCGCCGAACTTGCCCGCGATAAAAAGGTTGAAGGGATCCATGCCGTGCGTGACGAATCCGACCGGGATGGAATGAGGATCGTAGTAGAGCTGAAGAAAGAGGGAATCGCCCAGGTGATCCTCAACCATCTATATAAACATACGGCCATGGAAAGCTCTTTTGGGACGATTTTCCTCGCCATAGTCAATGGCAGGCCGGAACTCCTGAACCTCAAAGAGGTCCTGGTCCACTTCCTCCAGCACAGAAAGACCGTAATCATCAGGCGGACTAAATATGAGCTCAGGAAGGCCGAAGAGCGTGCCCATATACTCAAGGGACTCAAGATCGCACTTGACAATCTGGACAAGGTGGTGGCCCTTATTCGGGGATCGAGCACGCCTGCAGAGGCCAAATCAGGGCTTATTAAGAATTTCGGACTCACGGCCATACAGGCCCAGGCGATTCTCGACATGAAGCTTCAGCGCCTGACCGGCCTTGAGCAGGAAAAGATCCTGGAAGAATATCGGCAAATCCTGAAAGATATCGAAAGCTATCGAAAAATTCTGGCAAGTGATGCCCTGGTCCTTGAAATTATCGAAAAAGAGCTCAAGGCCCTTAAGGACGAATACGCTATTCCCAGGCGTACCGAGATTATAGGAGACCCTGAAGAGATCAGAATCGAAGACCTTATAGTTGAAGAAGACATGGTGGTGACCTTATCTCACAATGGCTATATCAAACGCAATCCATTGAGCCTGTATCACAGCCAGAGACGTGGCGGAAAGGGCATCACCGGGCTGTCCGCTAAGCAGGAAGATTTTGTTGCCGATCTGTTTGTGGCCTCCACCCATGATTATTTTCTCTGTTTCAGCAATCTGGGGAGACTTTACTGGCTGAAGGTCCATGAGATTCCACAGGCATCCAGGATGAGCCGCGGCAAGGCCCTGGTAAATCTTCTGCCGATTGACAGGGAGGCCAATGAGCATATTGCCGCCGTAGTGCCGGTACGTACCTTTGAAGCTGATCATTTTGTAATCATGGCAACAAGGAAAGGAGTGGTCAAGAAGACCCCGCTTGATGCGTTTTCAAGGCCAAGGCCCACAGGTATCATCGCAGCCACGGTACGAGAGGGCGATGAAATCATAGCGGCTGCTATTACTGATGGCCAGGCTGACATATTCCTTGGCACGAGACATGGGCAAAGTATCAGGTTTCCGGAAAACAATGTAAGGCCAATGGGTCGTACTGCGGCAGGTGTGCGGGGCATCAAGCTCGCAAAAGGAGACCACGTGGTTGCCATGGTGGTAATCTCAAAGGCCCAGGAAACGCTGTTCACCGTCACTGAAAACGGATACGGAAAGCGGACCCATGTAAGCGAATACCGTGTACAATCAAGGGGTGGAAAGGGCGTAATCAATATCAGGACCACGGAAAAGGTGGGCCATGTAGTGGGCGTAATCCTTGTAAATGGCCATGACGAGGTCATGCTGATAGGTGCCAGCGGGAATATCATTAGAATAAGTGTTCAGGACGTACGTATAATCGGTCGATCTACCCAGGGCGTGCGCCTTATACGGATTCAGGAAGGAGACCGCCTGGCAGCAGTGGCAAAGCTGGCTGAACAGGACGAAGAATGAAACGGACAGGAGTTTTGGGAGCAGGGAGTTGGGGAACTGCTCTTGCCGTGCTTCTGGCCAACAAAGGAGTTGAAACAGTACTCTGGGCCAGGGACCAGGAGTTTGCGAAACAGATCCGCAGGGATCGCGAAAATAAATCGTACCTCCCGGGGGTGGAGTTGCCCGCGGCACTGAAAATCACCTCGGATATCTCTCAAGCTGTAATAAACAGAGAAATTATTCTCTTTGTAGTACCTTCACATGGTCTCAGAGATGTCGCCGAAAAGGCCTCGATTGTCCTTAGCGATCCATCACAATCACCAGATTTACCTTATGCCCTGGTTTCTGCCAGCAAGGGCATAGAAAACAGGACACTGCTCACCATGACGGAGATCATGAAGGAGGTGCTTCCCTCAAGGCTGTCCGGCAGGTTGGCTGCCCTTTCCGGCCCAAGCTTTGCTCAGGAGGTGGCATCTTCCATCCCGACCGCTGTTACAATAGCGGCTTCAGAACATAAACTGTGTAAAGATCTCCAGGACTTTTTTACTACAGAGACCTTCAGGGTCTATACCAGCTTGGACCTTATGGGTGTTCAACTGGGCGGGGCGCTTAAAAACGTCATAGCTATTGCCTCCGGCATATCAGACGGCATGGGATTCGGGACCAATACAAGAGCGGCCCTGATTACCAGGGGACTTGCAGAGATGTCGCGCCTGGGTATGAGGTTGGGGGCAAATCCTCTGACATTTACAGGGCTTGCCGGCCTTGGAGATCTTGTACTCACCTGTACCGGAGACCTGAGCCGGAACCGCCGGGTCGGCCTGAAGCTGGGTCGGGGCCGATCCATTGACACCATACTTAAGGAAACGAACATGGTGGCAGAAGGCGTCAAGACTACGAATTCGGCCTATGCCATGGCCAGGAATCACAAGGTCGATATGCCTATTACGGACCAAGTCTACAGGGTGCTGTACAAAGGTCTCGATCCTAAAGATGCTGTTAGTGAGTTACTTGCGCGGCCTCCGCGTCAGGAACTTGGGGATATCTTTGCCTGAAGCCGGTGGGTGAAAAGCGCACATACCGTTCCCTTACAGCCAGAGACGGTCTGGTCGGCTTTCAGGTCCGCCACCGGGAAACCGACCTTCACATACAGGCCGAGAGCGATCTTGAAGATGAAGTTTCAAAATGGGTCATAGAGATACGGCTGTCTATTGAGGATTATGCCCGCAGTCACCCCGGTTTTCTCGAAAGCTATGTCCCCTTGCCTGATGACCCTTTTGCCCCTTCCGTAGTCAGGGATATGATAGAAAGTTCTGCAGCCGCTGGTGTCGGCCCGATGGCTGCAGTGGCCGGAGCTATAGCCCAGCACATAGGCAAAAGGTGCATGGAGCTTAGTGCAGGAGAGATCGTAGTTGAAAATGGCGGAGACATATTTCTCCGGGTCTTCAAGCCGGTTACTTCAGCCGTTTGGGCAGGCACCTCACCTCTCAGCGGACGGGTCGGCGTCGCCATTGCTCCCGGCCTGACGCCTTTGGGAATATGTACCTCATCAGGTACGGTGGGTCATTCAAAAAGTTTTGGAAAGGCAGATGCAGTGACCGTGGTCTCTCAATCCGTAGCCCTGGCAGATGCAACTGCAACATCTGTGGGGAATATGGTAAGAACGGAAAGAGATATAGACCGGGGAATCAAGGCCTTAAAACAGATTCCAGGAATCCTGGGAGGATTGATTATAAAAGGGACGAAACTCGGTGCCTGGGGACAGATAGAGCTTGTTCCGTTAAATCTGTAAGTAACCGTTCAGAGGTTCAGAGTTCACCGTTCAATGTTGCTTTTTTTATTAACCTTCCAACCTTTGAACCTGGAACCCTGAACTTTCTTCGAAGGAGTTGGGAAAATGATGGAGATAATCATACTTGGTTCCGGGACAGGTGTCCCTTCTATAAGGAGAGCAGGTCCTGCTACCTGTTTGAGGGTCGAAGGACAGACCCTGCTCATAGACAGTGCCGCAGGGACCTTAAGGCAACTGGTCAGGGCAGGCATATCCTATGACACGCTTGACATTTTGCTCTATACACACTTTCACCCGGACCACATAGGGGAACTGGCGCCCTTTATCTTTGCCACAAGGTATCCGCTCGGATACAAAAGGAATTCTCCTGTGACGGTCATGGCTGCCAAAGGGCTCAAGCGGTTTTATCAGTCCATGATACAGGCATTCGGACAGTGGGTGGAACCTGAGCCCGGGAAGGTCTTCTTCGAAGAGATCCCACAGGAGATGAGTGCAGCAATGCAGCTTCCCCCTCTTACAATACGGAGTGCACCGACTAATCATACTCCCCAGAGCCTGGCCTATCGAATCGAGACATCGAGTGGCAGATCAGTGGTATTTTCAGGAGATACTGATTTCTGCGATGAACTGATAGAGCTTGCTCAAGGCACTGATCTTCTGGTTTCAGAGTGCGCAGCCCCTGAAGGCTACAAGATCCCAGGGCACCTGACTCCATCTGAAGCAGGAAGAATTGCCCAGGCCGCCGGAGTTAAGCGATTGCTCCTTAACCATTTTTATCCGAATTGTGATGAACATGACCTGATTACACCCTGCAGCAAGGTCTATAAGGGGCCGATAATACTGTCAGAGGATTTTATGCGCCTGGTTTTACTTTGACAGGAATGATGAATGGAGACGAGGAGCAATATGGCCATTTCCCGGATCCTGATTGCATCTCCCACAAAAAGAGAAATGGGCTCTTTTCTTCCCCTTGTACACAGATATGGATGCCCTTACCTGGTGTGCGGCCTCGGGACAGGCAGCACCTCTTTTGAGCTGACGAGATTTATTGAGAGCAGAGGCAGGCCATATGCAGTAATCCTGGCTGGTGTGGCAGGAGCTTACGAGTGGGCGGATGTAGAGCTTGAGGATGTATGCCTTGCAAGCTCCGAAGCCTATGGCGATCTGGGCCGTTACGGTCCCTCGGGGATTGAGCCCGTTTTCTTGGGGGGAGACGAAACGCGGACAGAGTTTGCTCTTGAGCCGGGATGGTGCCAAATTATTAAATCGGATATTGTGAAGGAGCTTGGCCTTCGTTGCGGCCCGATGGTCACGGTCTCCTGTGTTACAGGCACCAGAGAGATGGCCTGGGATCTGCATAAACGTTTCAAATCTATTGCGGAGAACATGGAGGGGGCCGCGGCTGCGCAGGTCTGCAATTTCTATCAGGTCCCCCTATTTGAGATCAGGGGTATAAGCAACTGGGTGGGTGATCTTGACAGAAAAAACTGGAGGCTGGACCAGGCCCTGGATGCAACGGCCAGAGTCCTGGAAAAGGTCCTTGGGGTTTTGTTGGATTAGCGAGGTATGCGCAAAACCTGATTATTTTGCAAGTGGCTCCGGCTATTGTAGATTATGGAGAATGTAGGGAACAACAACAGGATCAACCTGGGGTTTTCTTCCTGCCCTAACGACACCTTTATTTTCTATGCCCTGCTTCACAACAAAGTGCATTTAAAGTATAAGCTATCACCTTTAATAGCAGATGTGGAAGAGCTGAATCAAAGAGTTCTTGCAAGGTCTATTGATATAAGCAAGGTGTCTTATCATGTGCTGGGGTATGTCCTGGATGACTATATGCTCCTCAGGTCGGGCAGCGCCATGGGGCGTGGCTGCGGGCCCTTATTCCTTGCAAGAAAACCTTTAGATCCTCAGGATTTTGAGCAATACAGGATTGCCGTACCCGGCGAATATACTACTGCAACACTTCTCTTGAAGCTCTTTGCCCCAGGAATTAAAGAGCTGGTACCTATGAACTTCGCCCTTATCGCTCCAGCAGTTGCCAAAGGAGAGGTGGATGGAGGAATAATCATACACGAGACCAGATTTACCTATCATGAACTCGGCCTGATTTGCATCCAGGATCTTGGGGCCTGGTGGGAAGAAAAGACCGGATTTCCGATCCCCCTGGGCGGAATCATCGCCAGGCGTTCTCTGGGCATTGAGTTGTTGCAGGCAATAGATGCCGCCATTGGAATGAGTATCAGGCTGGCTTTTGAGAATCCTGAAGCCACCTGGGACTTTGTAATGGAGCATGCACAGGAGATGTCTTACGAGGTTGTGAGAAGACACATAGACCTATATGTAAACCAATATACACTGGATCTTGGTGAAGAGGGTATAAAGGCAGTGGAATTTCTTTTGAAGCAAGGACAAAAAAAGGGGATATTCTCCTTTAGGCCCGGCACGGACCTGCAAAAGGCCCTGGAAGGCCCATAAACCTGGGTTGAGCGGTTCAGGGTTGACGCCCTAACCGGCTGTTAACAAAAGGAAAATACGTTGATAGCTGTAAATATTCGGTGAACCCGTTATATCCTGCCTTGAAGCGGTTACCTTTTTCCGGGTTTCAAAGCTCACTCATCGCAGACCGGAGAGGCAGTGCAATCCGGCCCGCGATCGAAACCCTGCAAAAGGCAAACCGCTCCAAGGCAGGGCACGGACGGCAACCGTTCACAGGAGGGGGATATTTCTTTGAACGGTTTAACGGAAGCCCCCGTAGTTTTCTCGGCTTTTGCTGTGGGGGAAACTGCATCGCCTTAAGCGCAGCATAAGGCGAATGCAGAGGGGGCAGGACATCCCCCATGTCAAAAGCCTTAAGAAAACAAGGGGCTGAAGTGTGAAGTGAAAAGAAATATCCCCTTCCTGTGAACGGTTACGTGGGACCACGGGTTCACCGGATATTTACTGATAGTTTCAAATATTATGTTTCACCCAATGGGTAAAAGAGGCTAATCTGAGTCACGCCTCAGGCGGCATAAATAAAGTTAAGAATATCAATAGACTATAACCTTTAAACCCTGAACCTGGAACCGCTCACTTTAGGTTAAAAAATGATTATCTGTCCGGAGGACATCAAATATGGCAGTTGAGACAACGGCGAATATATGGACCATGGTTATCGGTGCAGGACCTGTAGTCAAACTGGTTCTCATAATTCTGGTGGTCTTTTCAATCCTTTGCTGGACCGTAATACTGGCAAAGATAAAGCAATTTCGTCGGGCAAGATACGGCAATGAGGATTTTGAAAGGCTTTTTTGGGAGAGCCCCAGCCTTACCCATGCATACAACCACGCAAGGAAAATGTCGAATACCCCAATGGCAGGAGTGTTTCTCGAAGGATATAAAGAATTGAAGCGTCTTCAGAAATGTCCAAGATCCCGGGATGTGGCTGTTGGCCTGAGGGTATGGCTTGAGACCCTGGAGAGAAGCCTTGAAAAGGGTATCCAGGAGGAATTGGCAGCCATGGAACGTACCCTTCCGTTTCTGGCAACTACCGGTAATGCCGCTCCTTTTATCGGCCTCTTTGGTACTGTGTGGGGGATCATGAGAAGTTTTCACAGTATCGGTCTCACTGGCTCGGCAAGTCTTGCTACAGTAGCCCCTGGTATTTCAGAGGCCCTGGTTGCTACGGCCGCAGGCCTTGCAGCTGCCATACCCGCGGTCATCGCATTTAATGGTTTTATGAGCTGGATGGGCAGGCTGGAGATGCAACTCCAGGGATTTTCGAACGATTTTTTAAATACAGTGGAAAGGCAACTCCTTCACGGCAAGGAAAATTCTCAGGAACCAACATAGGAGAGGACTGAATGACTGACAATCCGGGGCAGAGAAACGGCAAGCGGCGCTACATGTCCGAAATTAACGTGACACCCCTGGTAGATGTAGTCATAGTGCTTTTGATCATCTTCATGGTCACAGCACCGATGATGACCAGAGGGCTGGATATTAATCTCCCAAAGACCACGGCCAAGCCACTTCCCCAAAAGAAGAAGAATATAATCATCACGGTTAATAGAAAGGGGGAAATCTATCTGAACAAGGTCGCTGTGGACGAAGCGGTTTTGAAACGGCACCTTGCCGAGATGAAAAAGACGGGACAGGCCCGGCAGGTCCTCTTAAAGGCAGACGCTGCCATTGCCTATGGAACCGTTGCCAGAGTGATGGCCGCAATTCGTGAAGCGGGAATAGAGGATTTGGGCCTGGTGACACAGCCCCTGAAACCCTCTAAAACAGTACATAAACGATCTAAGACAGAGAAAAATGTCAAAGGGGATAATAACAGGCCGGCTTAACGGAGACTGGAAGCCTGCTTTCATAGGGGCCCTTGGGATACACCTTGCGCTGGCCATACTATCTATTGTCGGGCCGAACCTGTGGGAAAGGTCCTCCCGGCCGATGCCGCCGGTATATACTATAAAACTATTTGAGGCAGCAGAGCCGTTTCCACCAGGTAAAGCCGAACCAAAGAAGCAGATCCCGGTTGTCAAGCCAAGGCCAAAGATCAAAAAGATCAAAAAAAAAGAGAAGAAGGCAATGCCTCTGCAAAAAAGATCAAAGCCAAAGCAGCAGAAGGCCGTGTCCCTCAGTCCCAAGAAGCCTAAGCCAAAGTCCGATAGAAAAAAGCCTAAGCCAAAACCGTTTGCCACCAAGGACACGGAGAAACTCTTGAGTAAGCGTTTAGAGAGTCTTGAAGAGCGTGTAAGGGAAAAATTTATCAAAAATAGATTGAGCGCCATAAGATCCAGCGTTGAGGCCAGGGCAAAGAAATCCGCGACAGCGGCTGCCGGAACAGGGGCAGAGGGCGGACAGCAGAATGAGGTGCTCAGGCTATATTGTACAGAGGTTTGGGCCAGGGTCAGAAACCACTGGGTCCTTCCTGAGCAACTCCTTGACAAGACCGGCCTGGTATCCATTGTGGTGGTCCGAATTGCGCAGGATGGAACGATACTCAAGGCCGGGTATGAACACAAGTCGGGTCACGCCCTGTTCGATCAGTCGGCCATGAGGGCGGTACAAAAGGCAAGCCCTCTCCCTCCATTGCCCCGGGCCTTGAGGCCCGGTCCGCTGGAAATAGGAATCAGGTTCAGACCAGGTGAAGTGGGATTATAAGTTATTAATTATGAACGACAAGAATATTTACAAAAAGGTACTTTTTGGCTGGATCTTTTTTCTCCCTCTTCTGATTTTCAGCACTTCTTTAGTTGAAGCGAGGCTCTATATAGATATAACTTCGCCGTATCTGCAGAAGATCCCCATTGCCGTTCCATATTTAGAGGTTACGCCGGGCACCTTTGAGAATGATCTTCTGGGTCGAAAGATTTCAAAGGTACTCTCGGATGACCTCATCTTTCATGGCTTCTTTTCAGTACTTGATCCTGCCAGCTATGGATATAGGCAAGGTGCAGACTGGAGTAAATTTCGCCTGGACTATCTAGTCAGAGGTTCCATGGAAAAAAGAGGCGACTCCCTGACAGCCGAACTCAGGCTGTTCGATATGTCAACAGGGGCCATGATACAGGGAAGGCGATATAACGGAAAGGTCAAGGATTACCGAATGATAGCCCATCGTTTCTGTGACCTCATAGTAATGGCGATAACCGGGAAACACGGGGTAAGCCTGTCCAGGGTCACCTTTGTGGTCAAAAAAGATGGAATCAAAGAGGTTTATACATCAGACTTTGACGGGTTCAACATAAGGAGAGAGACCTTTGATAAGGGTATTACCGTATCTCCGCGTTACTCTCCGAACGGGAGATATATTGCCTATACATCATACAGGACCGGGAAGCCATATCTTTACATAAAAGATACAAAAACCGGAAAAATATACAGGCTTACCGCATACTCCGGCCTAAACATTTCTCCTGCATGGCATCCGGACAATCAGCGCCTTGCCGTGACCCTGAGCAAAGATGGAAATCCGGACATATATCTTATTGATTTTAAGGGACGGATAATGAAAAGGCTCACCCGAGGGCACGGGATAAATGTCTCTCCTGCGTGGTCTCCGGACGGCAATCACCTGGCCTTTGTGTCCGACCGCAGTGGCAGTCCACAGATATATGTGATGGACATTCGGACCAGGTCCGCCAGGCGTATCACTTACAGCGGAACCTACAACACAGACCCGCAATGGTCTCCCTGCGGGGATCGTATAGTTTACACAAGCCGAATTGAAGGCCGTTTCCAGATATTCAGCATATCGCCGGAAGGCGGAGATCCCATTCAACTTACATGTTCAGGCAATAATGAGAACCCCTCCTGGTCTCCGGACGGCAGGCAGATTTTATTCAGTTCTACCAGAATGGGTCCTGAAAAGGCCCTGTTTGTAATGTATGCCAACGGCAGAGGACAGCGCATGTTGCTGCGTTATTCAGATGGTGTGGAGATAGCCAACTGGGGCCCTAACATTTTTTAGGACACGGCAGGGAGAATTTTGAACTATAAATGCTGAATTTTCTTCAGTAATTCAATAAGAAGGAGTCTGAGATGCAGTCGTTCAATAGATTGAAAGGCATGGTTTTTCCCGGGAAAAGTAAGTCGGTTTTTCTAAAAACAATGCAACTGGTTATCTTTGTTTTCCTGCCCATGCTGTTATTGGTCCGCTGTGCACCCCAGGATCAGGTGAACATGCTGGAAAGGCGCGTAAACGGCCTTTCTTCAGAGAATCGTTCTTTTAGCAATCAGATTAATTTCCTGAAGCAGGAAGTCGCGGAGCTGAAAAAGGCCACACGGAAAGTGGACGAGCAGGACATCGCTTCTATAAGGAGCCGACAGGCGGAATTTGGAAACCGGATGGACGAGTTGCAGGCTGAACTCCTCAGGCTGAACGGCCTGATCGACCAGATTGGTCACAGAAATGAACAGGAGGAAGAGGCGGCGCTCCGTTTCAGAGAGGACCTTAAGAAACAAGTAGAAAATCTGAGAGAAGAAGTCAGGCTGCTTCAGGCCTCCACCAGGGTGACAAAGGAGGTGGAGCAGGCGAGGAAGGAGGCCGTTCAGGGTGCAGTGGACCTGTATCAGCAGGCCCTGGATCTAATCAAGCAGAAAAGGTATAAAGATGCCAAAAAGACCCTGAGGACATACATAGAAAAACACCCGCACGGCAAGAGGGTTGCCAATGCCTATTTCTGGATGGGTGAGTGCGAGTACAACCTGCAGCGCTTTGAAGAGGCAATCCTGGAATACCAAAAGGTGATAAGCAGGTATCCAAAAAGTAATAAAGTACCGGACTCCCTGCTGAAACAGGGTATGGCTTTTGCGAAGCTCGGAGACAGGGAAAGCGCAAAAATCGTACTTAACAAGCTTATTAAAAAGTATCCAAAGAGCCCGCAGGTAAGGATAGCCAAGAAAAAGCTTGCAAGAATAAAATAGAAATCTCCCCATAAATCAGATGAACCTGCGATTACCTATGGCAGCTTCATGGCTCAGGATTCTGTGCTGCTGCCTTTTTTTGTTTTTTGCTGCGAGCGCGGTGATTGCTGGCAAGGCATTGTGCAAGACGATATATGTGGGCGGGCTGTGGGACCTGAGCGGAGACCGCAGCAGAGAGGGCAAAGCTGCATGCATGGCTGCGAGAAAGGCCGTGGAGTATCTTAACTCCCAGGGTGGAATCAGCGGAAGGCCTCTTGAGTTGATAACGGCAGACACCATGGGGGAACCGGGCAGACTATTACTCGAGGTCAGAAAACTTGTTGAACAGAAAAAGGTAGTGGCCCTTCTCGGCCCCACAAGTGAGGCCCTGATTCCAGTGCTAAGGAACTATGCAGAGACCCATAATATCCCTGTTGTATTGACATCCGGAGATGACCCTCTTTTACCTTCTGAAAACGATGAATCCGTTCACTGTACTTTCAGCATTTCTGCAGGTCTGGGCCCTGCGATAAAGGCCCTTTTCCAGGAATTCGCCAGGACCGGCCTTGAACCAGTAGCCCCCCTCGTAGCTGACAATCCAAAGGGAAAGAGGGTATCTCTGTGGCTTCAGGGCTATGGACCGGAATATCGTTTGCGTGTCCTGCCGCCTCAAAACTTCGGGCTGCATGACACTGATGTGGTTTCACAGTTGCAGCAATTCAAGGAGGAAGGGGCGCGGGTGACAGTGGCATGGGGTCCAAGGAGTTGCGGACCTGTTTTATTGCGTTCTGCAAAAAGAACGGGTGTACATATGGCTGTTCCTGTACAGATTATCTCATCAGACATGCTGAAAAAATACGCAGGTTCTTTCAGGCTGTGGACAGCAGCGCCTCCGCTTCTTTTGGGCTATGATATTCCGTTATCGCATCCCTGTGCCTTTGCAGTGAATAGATTTATGAAGGCCATGGAAAGGGAAGCCAGAGGTTTTTCCATTGAAGAATTTCTGGCGGCAGGCGCGGCCTGGGATGCGCTCTACCTCACGGCAATGGGCCTGAGAAAACTAGGCGCCGCTGTGCATAGTGACCTGTGCCAGGCCTTTGAAGATACCGATCAAAGCTATTATGGGGTCATGGGTGTATTCAGACCCCGCAGGAGAGATCATTCAGGCCTTGTGCCAGGTTCTCTGGTTGTCCTTAAAATGAATAAAAATGGCTGGGAGATATATAGGAACTTCAGAAAAAAACCCGTTTCTTAACTTCCGCTGCCAATAAGCCGATAATATAATCTGATATTAGAGGAATTTTTATTGTTAAATCCCACCTCAAAAAAGTCCCGCCGCAGGCGGTTGATTCAAGAAGGGCAGGTTCAGAAAAGGTGAGAAGCCGGTGGACAAGTATGTAACTGACGAATTCATGCAGTGATGACTGTATTGTGTATCAATGCAAGATGCTGCAAATATATTAATTGTTGACGACGAAGAAGTAGTCTGCGAATTTTTGAGCCAGGCCCTGTCAAGAGCTGGCTTCAGTATCACAGCCGTCTGCCGTCCGGTCGAAGCCCTGGAAATAGCCACTCGACAACACTATGACCTTGCCATCCTTGACATTAAAATGTCTCAAATGGATGGGATTTCTCTTGCCAGAAAATTGCGTAGCGTCAGTCCCTCCTCGGACATCATACTCATTACGGGCTATGGCAGTTTTGAAAATGCCCTGGAGGCCATCAAGCTCGGTGTTTCGGACTTCATTGAGAAACCTTTCAATGTTGGAGAACTGCTGGTCAGCGTCAAGCGGCTGATAGAGCGCAAGCGCCTTGAACGCGAGGTGCGGGAGAAGACCGAGATGTTGAGGCAGTCTGAGGAGCAGTACCGGATTCTTGTGGATAATATCGCAGACGGAGTCGCGCTCTTCTCCGATGGCAAGATCGTTTTTCATAATAAAATTTTCAGCCGCTTGCTCGGCCTTGAATCCATGACGCTTCACCGGCGCGCATTGGCCGACCTGCTTCATCCCGAGGACCGGACCAGGGCCATCCAGGATTTCGCGAAACTTATAAAAAACATGGATAGCGGCCCGGTCAAATATCGGTTCAGGAAGAACGACGGGACATACTGCTGGGTGTCTGTCAATAGTTCGGTGATCCGTTTCAGGGGCAAACAGAGTATCATCTCGACCTTTCGTGACATCACTCCATTCGTCGAGATGGAGACCGCCCGAAAGGACATGGAAAAGATGCTGCGCCACGACATGCGTTCACGCCTGGTTTCGATTGTCGGTCTTGCCGACCGCCTGCTTGACAAGACCGAACTCAGCGAAGAGCAACAGAAGTGCTGCTGCCATATCCAGCAGTGCGGGAAGCAGCTGGAAAGGATGGTCAATACCTATATTGATGTTGTACGCCTGGAAACCGGGTCATATAATCCTTTGCAGGAACGGTTCAACTTCATGGAAATAGTAGCCCAGGTCCGCAGGACCCTTCGAAATATCGCCGACAAGAAGAACGTTGATATCGTCATTATCTTCAATAAGAAATTCTATGCCCTTGGACAAGAACTGCCTTTTATCGGAGACAAGATATATCTTCAAAGCGCACTGGACAACCTAGTCAAGAATGCCATTGAGGCCTCGCCCGAAAACCAGTCCGTAAAGATAAATGTCAAGCATGACAACGAACGGGTGCGGGTATATATACACAACTGGGGTATGGTTCCGGAACAGATGCGCTCATGTTTTTTTGAAAAGTACGCAACCGCCGGAAAGAGAGACGGGACAGGCCTTGGGACCTATATGGCCCGTCTGGTTGTGACCAGCCACGAAGGCTCCATATCGTTCAAATCCTCACAAGATGAAGGCACTACAGTGAGGATAGAGCTACCTATTATTGCGTTTCATTAAAAAGTTGTCATTGCGAGTGTTAGCGAAGCAATCTCGTGACATAGTTTGTGGGCCTTGTTGAGATTGCTTCGTCGCTTCGCTCCTCGCAATGACAGTGTAAAGGTTTTCATGAAACGCTATAGTAGAGGCCGGTGAACATGATGATAGCAAGATCGGCCCAGTGTTTTCTTAAACCAAGTTTCCGCATGTTGACGATGATGGCAAAGACTAACGAGAAGGCAATGCCGATCAGGGCAGGCGGCCCGTTCCGGATTACGTCAAATCGCAGGTAGCCGCTCGTCTTGTCCGTGGTTTTTATATAAAACGGGAAGAGCGCTTTATAGACCGTGCAGGAAAAACAAATCCAGCTTCTCTCAGGGCTCCTGTAAACTGCTCGGTCAGCCTTTTATCCACGGTATTGGTGTCCACATTGATAAATTCCATCCTGTCGGTCATGCGGAAGGCATCCTCCGGAAACCGCAGTCCTGTTCTGCCGGGTTGCGATTCAAGGAGAGGAAAGACCTGGATCCGGGGGCTTGGGCAATTTAACACCTTAAAAGGGTATATGACCCTCTCCCCGATCCGGGGAGAGGGTCATACAGAGGAGAGAACGGTATTAATGAGGAAAAGACAACAAGCAGATATCTAACTGATACGCAATTACATGAGCAGTCGCCAAAAAAAGGCGGCCTTATGATTATCCTTCAGATTACCGCCTGTGCTTATTTTATATCAACTACCTGGACCCAGATGACTGCATCCTGGGAAAGTTCCTTCCCGTTGTATTTCAAATCTCCGCCGGCACCAAGGGCGCAAAAGCCCCACCAGCCCGCCTTTGGAAATGTAAAAGAGAACTCGCCGTTGCTGTTGGCCTTGATGCCGATAGGCACAAGGTCAGGTTGCGGTATTTCCATATTTTCCTTTGTTATGAAATTATTCCCTTCGATATTATGGTTCATATATGTAACTTCAATCTCAGCATCAGGCACCGGTTTGCCGCCGCACGTGACAACACCGCGAAAACTCATTCCTTTCCAGATGCTATACGGCTTGTCCAGAGGAACAATCTCTGTAGGTAAAGGAGCGCCTACCAATGCATCCCAGTCGGTAGGGGCACCGGCTATATTGTATATCGCCTTGGTGCACTGCTGGATGTAGATGTCTTCTGCCCCTTCATAGTATGGTGCAGGCACAAAGTAAAATACATGGTCACCCATCCCTTTTAATTTCATATTAACATCGTAGGCCCTTCCCTTATTGCTGAGGCTGGTAAAGGTTATCGCCTTCAGGGTCTCGAGAAGGTCTTTTTTCTTGCCTTTGTGCATGACGCCAAATGCGATGGGCGGGTGTATCTTGCCGCTCTGATCTTTTCCGATGTCCATGGTATGCCCGGCTTCCCACGGGTGGGTAAAGATCAACTTGATGTTGATTTTTTGCGTCTTCGAAAGAGCGCTTTGCGGCGTGTAGATCGTCTGAAAATGGGCGTAAGCCGGCGCGCTCAGCGCGAAAGCCGCGACCAGGGATAATAGCATTACTAATTTTTTCATTTTTTTCTCCTCAATTCCTATTCCGTAATTTCTGAGCCTGGTACCTCTACAACGTGACCGGGTCCTGCATCAAAGACTACCGTGTAATCACCCTCGGGTTTCTTGAAGGTAAATTCGCTGTCTTCGTTCATAGTTCCTTTGGTGACTGCCTTGCCGTCTTTGTCCTTCACAGTCATGCTGACCCCGGCGGCTGATGAGCCATCAGAAAAACCGCCTTCGCACGTTATTGTCCTGTCTCCGTTGTCATAGCAAGAGCAAAGAGGCGTGTGCGCAAATGCATAGGTGGTGAAAAAAAACGGCACTGCCAGGAATAAATAGATCAAGATCTTTTTCATAACGTCTCACCTCCCTTCCTTCCTAAATTGAGCGGTTAGCCTTTAGCGGTCAGCAATTAGTTTGCTGAAAGCTAACAGCTAATACTCGACTCAGGTTTAAACATATTCTGATTGTAAATATCCGGTGAACCCGTGGTCCGCTGTGGAAGTTGCCATCCGTGCCCTGCCGCAGGAGCGGTTTGCCTTTTGCAGGGTTTCGATCGCGGGCCGGATTGCACTGCCTCTCCGGTCTGCGATGAGTGAGCTTTGAAACCCGGAAAAGGTGACCGCTTCAAGGCAGGATATAACGGGTTCACCGGATATTTACTTCTGATACTGCCTTCCTTTTAATAATTCCCAAACTTATGGTAATACCTGAGGCAAGCAGGTAAAAAGCAACCATTGTCTTGAACCCGCTGAGACCTATCAGGTTTCCTCCAGTAAAGACGAGAATAGCTATGACAGATCCCAGGACAATAGGATAAGATGTTGCAAAGAGCGCCCATTTTGTGCCGGCCTCCAGCTTGACCATGAGCAATGTAGGGATGCACGGCGGATACATAGTCATAAACAATATGATCGCCAGGGCATGAAGAGGTGTCCAGCCTCTTTCTTTTTTCTTCATCCTGGCCCCAAGTGACTCTTCTTTTTCCCCCGGAGTGCTCTGGTAGATGCTTCCGAGTGTTGCCACACTGTTTTCTTTGGCCGCAAAGCTGCTTATCAGGGCAATATTTACACGCCAGTTAAATCCGGCATAGCTGGTAACCGGCTCTACAAAGCGCCCGATACGCCCCATAACACTTCCTATAATAGTCTCTTCCTTGATTGTCCTTTTAATTTTGTTCCTCTTGCTGTGCAGATTCTTATACGCCTTGTGAACCTTACGGGCATATTTATCCTTCACCTTTTTCCCATCAACCACGTAACTGCCCCTTTTTACGATCTTGAAGAACTCGCTATTTCTTTCCTTAAACGTCTCATCGATTGCCTTTTTCGCCTCTTTGCCCTTGGCCCCCATTTTTGCCCTCTTATAGTCATCCCAGTAAACTGCAAAACTTGTCATGCCTGCCCCTTCAAAAAGCTTTGCATAGGGATTATCTTCGCCTATTTTCTTAAAAAATGTCCCGACGTCTTTGTTGAATTGGTCCTGAAAATCAGCTTTCCTGTCTTTGCTTATTCCCGGCACATTCATAAGGGCATAGACAATCAGTGTAACTGCGGCAACTATGGTTATAATTTTTTTGACGAAAAGCCAGGTCCGTTCGATGCAGCGTCTCAGCACGCCCCCTATCGTAGGCACATGATACGGGGGCATCTCCAGGACAAAAGGTGCGGTTTCTTCTTTTCTGAGCAATGTAAAACTCAGGATTTTAGATACCGAGAGGGCTATGATAATGGTGATCGTCGATATGAAAAACATGACAATTCCCTTGTGGGCAGCGAAGAACATACCCACAAGGAGCACATAGAGAGGGATTTTGGCCAGGCAATTCATGAGGGGGCAGATCAGTATGGTTGCTATCTTAGCCTTTTGATCCTTTATAGCACGGCACGCCATTACACCGGGTATTGCGCACCCGCCTACAAACACCCCGCTCAATATCATTGGAAGCGCGGATTGGCCATGCAGACCAAAATTTCTGAAAATACGGTCCAGGATGAATGCCACCCTGGCCATATAGCCCGAATCCTCCATGATGGCTATCAGAGAAAACAATATGAGGAAGATGGGTATGTAATTCAATACAGCTACGATCCCATCAATAACTCCCAGGGGAACCGTTCTGGAAAGAGGGTCAAAAACAAGCCCCGGGGATGGGAGCATAGAGGCACAAAAATCCCGAAAAGCAGCAAGCAGGGGCCAGGTATAAGCGGTGACCTTGTAGCCCTGCGCTATGGACAGCTCGTAAAAGAGATAGATGACGCCCAGAAGGATAACCGGTCCTAAAACCCTGTGGCAGACAACCGCGTCTATCTTATCCGTCAACGTTCTACGGACGCCTTTTTCCCGCTTGACCGCGATATCGGCGATCCTTTCAGCAGCCTGATAACGCTTTTGTGCAATGACTGCCTCTGCCGCCTCTTTATGCTGGGAAAGAAATTTTTCTCTCTCTGAGTCAACGCGATTTAATATCTCTTTTTCGGCCTTCATATATTTCCTATGCCAAAGCCGCTTTCTCTACAAGTCGACGCGCTTCGCTGTCGTTTTCCATGAGTTTTACCGCTAACCACCGCACCGGATAAGAGGTAGAAATATTCAGATCTTCTGAAAGCTTTTTTTCAAGCAGGCCCAGGATCGATTCCAGTTTTTCTCCGTAATCAATGCGAAAACTGCCGTTTTCAGTATTTTTGCAAGCATTTACAATGGCCTCCTTAACTTCCTGTTTTCCCTTGCCCTTATTTCCCACTGTAGGAACTACTGGTGCCTCCAGTAGTTCACTCAGCTTATGCGTATCAATCACATGGCCGCGGGCCTGGGCTACATCCATCATATTCAATGCAACAACCAGAGGGATGCCGATCTCCTGGAGCTGAAACGTCAGGTAAAGATTGCGCTCGAGATTGGAGGCATCCACTATATCAAGCACACATGTTGGTTTTTCATGAAGCAGAAAGTCTCTGGCAATCCTTTCCTCCTGACTATAGGAAGTAAGGCTATAGGTTCCGGGCAGATCCACAAGTGTCACAGTATCGCCATTGTGGCTGTATTTCCCCGTTCTTTTTTCGACGGTAACACCGGGGTAGTTGGCAACATGCTGCCTTGCCCCTGTCAACATGTTGAAAATAGTCGATTTGCCGGAATTCGGCTGGCCGGCAACAGCCACTACTATTTCACTGCCTTTATGTCTCATAATTGTTCCACCTCCACACCCTTGGCTTCGGCATGACGTATGCTGACGTGATATCCTCTTATCAAGAGATCAACGGGGTCTACCAGGGGGGCGTTGCGTACAACCTCAACCTTTGTTCCGGGCATAAAACCCATGTCCATCAAGCGCTGTCCGGTTGCACCGCCCAGGTTTTGCCTCACGATGCGGCACCCCTGGCCGGGTCTTATTTCATCCAGAGTCATTAGATTTTCCTTTCTACCGGAATAACCATGATCTTATGGGCCATTTCCGCCCCTATAGCAAGACGCGTATCGCCGGTCGCTATCAGAAAAGGCCCCGGGGCACCCCTTCTGATTACCTCGATCTCCGATCCCACATCCAGGCCCATGCTGATCAGCCTCTGGTGCATCCCCCTACCGCTTGCAAACATTACGATACGCACTTTTTCACCCGTTCCGGCCATAGTAAGAGGCATGCCGGGCCTTATGACCGCATCGACCTCCTGATAGTTTTTATCGTCAAACAAGTGATAAACGCCAGCCCTTTGTCCCATGATCACTCCCTAATCCTGAGATATCGCACCACAAAAATCATGTTGGCATGTCAAAAGGAAATTTTGTGTTCCATTTCAGAATACGTCCCGTGAGGTACATCCCTTAATTGAAACGTATTCACAATATCATCTTTAAATTGTGTTGTCAAGAAAAAAAGCAAAAACTGACAGGAAATAGTTTTTAGGGACTGTGGACATGCCTGCCGGTAAGCAACGGGAAACTGATCAGTGATCGTTATTCGTCTGGCTGATCAGGGCGCCAGGCAAACTTGGTCAGCCATACTTCTTCTAATTGAACAATCTATCTTTTGGCCCCGCCAGGGCCTCATCCAAATATTTTTTTAATTACCTATTGCAAATGTAACGCATTTAGTTTATCAACAAATAAAGAAATGGCCCTGAACGATTTTACTTACACTAACTACTTCACTACTACAAAAAAGTCATTGAAATATGATTCCGCTCAAAATGCTTCAGATGCAAGGCGCGAGATTTCCGAGGAGTGAACAATGAATGGAGGTAAGACCATGGTAGAAGGCCGAATATCCATACGAGGACCGGTTACACGAATGCGCCCAATAAGGAATGCAGCGCAATTTGCTGCTGGAATCGGCCCGGTACTTACCGGTGTCCGTGACTCTCTGAACACTATCCGGAACCTTTTGGATTCCACAGATCATGCTGTGGCGGAGTTTATCCAGATCCAGAAAATGGCATCCATGGAGCACCTGGCCGAAGGTCTGTGCCACGACCTCAATAACGGTCTGATTGCCATCGGAGCCACAATTTACCGGCTCGAAAAGGAATTCCCCCAAAATGAGATAAAGCAGAAGGTACTTGCCGTACGCAAGGTCCTGGACAACATGGAAGGTCTGGTTAATCGCCTGCAGGCCATCGGGCCTGACGAAATCACAGTGGAGTTGGTCTGCAGGGATTTAACCGTGGAGGCAAAACTGGCCCTTGATGCCCTGAGATCATCTTTCAACAAGAATATCAATCTGCACTTTACTCCCTGCGGTAATCCCCTTCCGGTTCTGCTGAGCCAGGGCGACATATGGCGGATATTGAGCAACCTTGCAGTCAATGCCCAGGAGGCGATGCCGGAAGGAGGAGATCTGCTTGTCGGGACTTTCAGACGCACCGTTGACAGTTCTTACTGCCGGCAACACGGGAACGCTTATCCAGGGACCTTTGCAGTCCTTTCTGTTTGCGATCACGGGTCAGGTATTCCTGAGGATATGCTTGACCGGATTTTCGATCCCCTCTTTTCCACCAAAGAGGCGGGTGGAAAAAGCCGAAAGCGGGGATGGGGCCTGGCTATTGTCTTTGCCCTGATCCGCCGGCGGGGCGGATGGATTGACGTAACCAGCATCCCTGGAGAAGGGAGCACCTTTGAGGTCTTTCTGCCCTTACATGTGATAAATGAGATAAAAGATGAGAGCGGCGCAGATCTGCAGGGCAAGGCATCAATTTAACCGGTAATTGCAATTGAATTTCAAGATATAATATCTGTCAGGAGGCGGTTATGAAAAATGCCGTAGAAAATCTCAAGAATCAGGCGGACCCCACTGTTAAAGCCACAGACAATCATACTATATCTTCATGTAGTACAGTAAAAGGCGGTAAAATCCCATTGCCGGATTGCGTAACTCTGACATTACTCATGGCCATGACCATAAACATCAAAGATATGCGTAAGATATGTACAAAGTATTACCTGAAATCCACAAAGGCAAATATGGATCCGGGCTACGAGCTCTGGAGCCTTCATCATTACAGTCACGATCCTGAAAAATCCGTTGCAAAGGAACTAAACCGTCATTTCAAGCACCGGTTTTCCGTTGCGCCGTCAAGGGTCCGTTCCCTGGCCCCTGAGGACCTGGCATTGTCAATTGGAAACAGGCAGTGGCCTGCCCCCATTTTGTGGGCTGCAAGCACTGACTCAAGACCGGAGATGCGCAAACAGGCTCAAATTCTGTCACATTCTCTTATCTGGCGTCTCATGGAAAATTGTAGCCAGCTCAAGCTCGGCCTTTCTGTCCTGAACCACGATGCTACGGAGAAAAAACAAGGCCTAAAGACCACAGAAGGATGTCGCTTTCAATCCGAGGTCAATATATCTGAAGTTTCAGTGAAACATGCATTTAAAAGGCAGCTACAGGAAAAGGATGCGGAAATATTAAAACTCAAGAAGAAGCTGGCCGAGTACTCCCGGGAGTTGACGGAGTTGAGGCAACGGCCATTTCGAGAAGCAGCCCTGAAACGCGAAGCAAAGAAGATTGCCTATGAGCTTGAACAGGCAAATAAAAAGATTGCTGAATATGAGAGACTGATTGAATCATCTATGCAAGTCAAGGATGAAAACCGGTCCGCAGGACAGAAGGCAGGGCCGGGCAAAGAAGAGGATATCCAGGGTGGTAACGTGTTTACTCTCCTCCGCCCTGAGGATGCCCGGGGAGACTGCCATCAATGCACAGAACAGAAAAAATGCCGTTGTCCTCTGGAAGGCATGCGTGTGGCAGTGATAGGAGGCCTTGATCGCCTGGAACCCGAATACCGCAGAACAATTCATGATCTGGGCGCGGACTTCCTTTTCCATAACGGAGACTGCTCCAATGGGCGGCATGTTCTCAAAAACGTGGTCTGCAAGGCTGACATCATCCTGTTTATCACCAGTATCAACAGCCACGGGGCCTTGAAGATAGTAAAGGCTACGTGCAAGAAGACCGGAAAGCAGTTCAGGGTAGTGCGACATCCCGGCGCCGTCTCTATCTACAAGACCCTTTCGGAAATAGCGGGATAAAAGAAGTAAATGTTCGATATGGAAAATTTGCTGCAGCAGACCGAAAGAGACCTACCTGAGGTGGGCTATCAATTGTTTTGGAAGATGAACATCGAACATCCATTTGAAAGATGAACATCGAACATCGAACGTCCAACATCCAACATCGAATGAAAAACGAATATCCAATACCTAACATTCAATGGCTATTTCTGTCTCTTTTCAGCCGTTTTGATGCTCGTAACGAAAACCTTAATTAATTTTCTGTTTCCTCTAAAATATTATTTAGTAGTTCAGGTTTTTTAATTAGCAGCCTTTCTTTCAGGTCATAAGTCTGCTTCTTCATCTTTCCCCATTCATTATTCGATGTTGGACGTTCGATGTTCGATGTTCATCAGTCCATCCGGTGCAAAAATAACTTAGCACTTATGGGCGCGCTATTACGGTCCTTGCAACCGTGAACACATGGACCTCTTTTGCTCCCGCCCTTTTTATGGCCCTGGCGCAGGCCATGACAGTAGCCCCTGTAGTATAGACATCATCAACGAGGAGTATTATCTCCACACCTTCCGGCAGAGGACTTGCGGCTTCAAAGGCATTTCTCACATTTCTGAGCCTTTCCTTCATTGAAAGCTCTGTCTGGGGCGTGGTATTCAATGTCCTGATGAGGATATCCATTCCTAACGGAATATGAGGAAAGATCGTCCTGGCAAGCCGGAGGGACTGGTTGAAACCCCGTTTTTTCAGACGCTTCGGGTGTAATGGCACAGGAATCATCATATCCGGCCTTAAGTGATCCGGTAACATATTATATTCCATAGCCAGGGAGGAAAGGGCCCTCAGGGCATAGCCGTCATCGTTGTATTTAATTCTGTGAATAAGGGTCCTTATAGACCCCTGGAACTGAAACACTGAGCGGGCGGTGTCAAAGGATGGGGGATTCTTTATACACTCGCCACACACGTGGCCGGTATCCCGCGGGCCGTGAAATGGCCGGCCGCAGACAGTGCAGATCGGGGGTTCCACGGGTCTTATGGACTCAAGACAGTTGCGACACAGACGGTCTCCTGCCGAAGCACAGAGCCTGGCCCGGCAGGCGGCACAGCATGGGGGAAAGAGGATGTCCCTTATTATTAAGGGGAGCCTGATAAGGGGCCATTGCATTTAATAGATTAATCTACATGGATTCAATAATAGATGAGGCAAACTCCGAGCACTTTACTTCGGTTACACCTTCAATCTGTCTTGCCAGGTCATAGGTTACCCTTTTCCTGGCAATGGCTGCCTCAAGGGCGCTGTGGATTTTTGCCATTGCGTCTTTCCAGCCAAGGTATTCGAGCATCATGGCACCGGAAAGGATAAGGGAGCCGGGGTTGACCTTGTCGAGCCCGGTATATTTTGGGGCCGTGCCATGGGTTGCCTCAAAAAGGGCATAGCCATCACCTATGTTCGCGCCGGGCGCCATGCCAAGCCCTCCCACCTGGGCAGCACATGCATCGGAAATGTAATCGCCGTTAAGGTTTGGCAGGGCCAGCACGCTGTATTCCCTGGGCCTCAGAAGGATTTGCTGGAACATGGCATCTGCAATGCGGTCCTTTATAACGATCTTGCCATCCGGCTGCCTGCCATTGTAGTTGCTCCATAGCTCCTGTTCTGTGATCGTCTTCTCCGGAAACTCTGTTTTTGCCAGCTCATAGCCCCAGTTTTTAAAGGCCCCTTCAGTATACTTCATGATGTTACCCTTGTGGACCAGAGTGACGCTTGGCTTGCCCGTATCGATGGCATGACGTATGGCCTTTCTGACCAGACGCTGGGTCCCGAAGCGGCTGATGGGCTTTATTCCGATCCCTGAATCCGGCCTGATATCCTGTCCCATTTCATCCTTCAGAAATCGGATGAGTTTCCCGGCATCTTCGCTGCCCTCCGGCCATTCTATTCCTGCATACACGTCTTCGGTGTTCTCGCGGAAGATGATCATGTCCATATCTTCAGGCTTCTTAACCGGGCTTGGAGTCCCCTTGAAGTAACGGACAGGCCTTACGCAGGCATACAGATCCAGTTCCTGTCTCAGGGTGACATTAAGACTCCTTATCCCCTCACCCACCGGGGTCGTAAGCGGCCCCTTGATTGCAACCACATGCTCTTTTATGGCCTCCAGTGTCCCGGCCGGCAGCCATTTTCCGGTCTGCCGATAGGCCTTTTCACCTGCAAGGACCTCTTTCCATAAGATCTTCCTCTTTCCTCCGTAAGCCTTTTCCACCGCGGCATCCAATACGCGCCTGGCTGCCTTCCAGATATCAGGGCCTATACCATCACCTTCAATGCAGGGAATTATCGGCAAATCCGGTACAGAAATGGAGCCATCGGCCTCAAGTATTATTTTGTCATGGATGTTACCCACGGAAATCTCCTTTTGTCTGAATCATGCTACACCAAATACATACAACCCCAGGCATGCCATCATTGCGTGATTTTTTTGACATCCCTTTTTGAATTATCCCAGACAGTGACACCTGCCTTTCCCAGCCTTTAACTCTCTGCATTTATACCCCTTTCAACAGGCTGCTACAACGCCTCTCCAGGTCAATATCTTTCATATCAGAAAATATGACTATTGAGTTAGCTCCGCATCATATGCTAATTGTAACGGATTATTGGGTAATCATCCCTTGGAGCGACTTGCGGAAGTCCCGTAGTTTTCCTGGCTTTTGCAGTACGGGAAACCCTGGCTCCGGAGCGAAGCGGAGGAGAACAGGGAGGGTCCCATGCTGCAAAAGTCTCAGAAAACAAGGGACGAGAGCATTGGAGGGACAAGGGATGATTACCCAATAATCAAAGACTATATATCGAAGCGGAGCTAACTCAATAGTCATATCAGAAAAAGGCCTCTTCGCTATTTAGTATGGCAATGCTCTATGCTACCCACGTAAATAGCGAAGAACCCGTTTTTTTGGCAGAATTCAGCTCCTCTTGCAATGGATGTTGCTTCCCATATCATGCCTGTAACCGTTCACACAAAGTCACTGAATCGCCCGGATGACTTCAGCGTACTTGAACAGAATAGAAAGAGCTGCTCGTCTATGGGATGAAAGGCTATTTTACCAGACGTTACAGGGACCAAAACCCAAAACAGCCGGTAAATGTGTATGTCAAATTCAAAAATTCACAAGGCAATAGCCTTGGCATGCCTTTAGAGGGTATCACCGTGGGCGTAGTGGAACCATTATTTGGGAACCGGGTGGTAATCAGCAACAATTATCCTTATAAAAAGGTAGATGCCTTTACAATAAGGTTCGACGTGACAGTCCCCAAGGACGGCGAGGTAAAGGTGAAATACAGGATCAGGGTCGGGATGTGACGAACATCGAGGCCTTTTCGAGCCGGATCCGTCTGCCTAAGAAACGTTGAACCACCTCCTGAGTCGTTGGAGTGAGGTCAGAGACAAAAAAACGATCTTCCCGGCCATGTGACTCCTCAGAAAGTTGACCTTTGGCCTCAAGGTATGAATAAACCGCACGTGCTATTTCTGCTGAAGGGTCTACTATTTTCACCTTCTTTCCCATTTTTTCCCGGATTATCCGCTTGAGAAGCGGATAATGGGTGCATCCGAGGATCAAGGTATCTATCTGCCGGTTTTTTAAGGGCCTGAGATACTTCTTGACTATCATGCGGGTCTCCCTGGCCTTGAGCCATCCCTCCTCCACCAGGGGCACCAGAAGAGGACATGACTGGCTGTATACCTTTGTATCTGAAACTTGAGAATGGATCGCTTTTTCGTATACGCCGCTTGTCACTGTGGCCCTTGTACCGATTAAGCCGATGATTTTTCGTCTGGTAAGGGCCAATGCCTGTTCTATAGAAGGGGTTACAACTTCAAATATTGGTTCAGAAAATTCCTGCCTCAATGCAGAGGTGGCGGTACTGGCTGCGCTGTGGCAAGCGATCACTAATATGCCGGCCCCGTGCTCCAGCAGGAATCTGGTATCTTCCCTGGCATATTGAATAATTGTTTCCGGGCTTTTGGTTCCATAGGGAGTCCGTGCAGTGTCTCCAAAATAGATAAGGGGCTGGGCCGGCAATAATTGTTTGATCTCGCGGACCACTGTGAGCCCACCAATACCTGAGTCGAAAACACCTATAGTTACGCTCATTTTGAAAGAAGTTTCCTCTAAATACGGTTATTTTGCAGGCCGGATCATACAGCAGACCCTTTACATTTCATGGCACTTCCCATCTTTCCGCTTGACAATATGTGGAGCATTAATTTTCATAATTGCATGATTCGTAAGCGGCATTGACGGTCAAGAAGGATATATGGTGCCGGGCAGCCTGCCCAAAAGCGATTATTTACCATTATAAATACCATACGACATGCCGATAAAGAGATCAATGGCATTTGAAGTGCCGGGCCGAATGAGGCAGTCTTTGTCATGGTTTTGATTACAAAAAATCAAACCGAAAGGTAAATATTCGGTGAACCCGTGGTCCACTGTGGAGGTTGCCATCCGCGCCCTGCCGCAGAAGCGGTTTGCCTTTTGCAGGGTTTCGGGCAGCGGGCCGGATTGCACTGCCTCTTTCGGTCTGCAATGGGTGAGCTTTGAAACCCGGAAAAAGGTAACCGCTTCAAGGCGGGATATAACGGGTTCACCGGATATTTACACCGAAAGGAGAAGTGCCATGAATGCAGAAATCAGCGTAACGGAAGTAGTAGAGATCTTCGCGGGAGACTATTTGAGGAGATATGACCTATAAATTATAAGAAAGGTAGCTTGATATGAGAAGCAGTAAACAGATCGAGAGTTCGATCACGGGCCTTGGCCCGGCCAAGATCCCTTCTCCTCTTCGGACTCGAGCAAAGGGTTCCGGAACGGGGTGCTTTGTGTCTGGAAAAGACCGGGTCCTGATGGACATTTTTGCGGATAATCTCAAAAAGACCCTGGAGCGTGGTGAAGAACCTCTATCCTTTGAACTGGCAGGTCCTCGAAGCAAGATCTTTTTTGATCCAGCGAAACTGCGGTGTGCAATTGTAAGTTGCGGCGGGCTCTGCCCGGGCGTAAATGATGTGATTCGTGCAATCGTGCTGTCGCTCTATTTTAACTATGGTCTCCGCAATATTTACGGCATCCGATACGGATTTCAGGGTTTTATTTCCACTTACGGTCACGACATAATGGAGCTTACACCCGAATCTGTGGCCCACATCCACGAGAGGGGAGGAACGATCCTTGGCTCTTCGAGGGGACCTCAGGATATTGTTAGCATCGTAGATGCACTGGAGAGGATGAATGTCGGGCTCCTGTTTACCATTGGCGGAGATGGCACCATGGCTGCCTCTGCAAAGATTACAGACGAAATCAACAAGAGGCGCTTAAAAATTGGTGTTATAGGTATACCAAAAACCATCGACAATGACATCTATCTGATCGATCGTTCGTTCGGCTTTGAGACGGCCGTGAGTATAGCGGTTGATGTCATAGGCGGTGCCCATAATGAGGCTACCAGTGCTCCGAACGGAGTGGGGCTGGTGAAAGTCATGGGCCGTCATTCAGGGTTTATCGCAGCCGCAGCCACCCTGGCGATGCCGGATGTAAACTTTGTCCTTATCCCGGAATCAGATTTTGAATTAGAAGGGCCAAAAGGCCTGCTGGAAGCCCTGAAAGAACGCTTAATCCTCAGGAGGCACGCCGTAATTGTAGTGGCGGAAGGGGCAGGTCAAAAGTTTTTTGGCGACACAGAGCAGCAGCAACTCGATGCCTCCGGAAACATCCGGCTTCATGACATTGGCATCTTCCTGAAAGAGTCCATTGCCGCTTATTTTGAAAAACAAGGGATGGAAATTAACCTCAAATATATTGACCCCAGTTACACGATCCGGAGTGCTTGTGCCAATGCCGGAGATCATCTCTTGTGCGGCTTTCTGGCCCGCAGCGCGGTTCATGCCGGCATGGCCGGCAAGACCAAAATGCTGGTGGGCCTGTGCAACAATCGGATTGTCCACATCCCCATGGAGGCGACGGCAGGAAAGCGAAAGCAGGTGGACACCTCCGGAGATATGTGGATGAGTGTACTGGAAACAACAGGCCAGCCATCCATGAATAATTGAAATGCCTGGAGGTTGCCATAGTGATCGACTACCGCTGCTTTACTCGAAGCGACCTCGAAATATGGGCAAGGGATCTGGGCCTGCCGGCCTTCAGGGGCCGGCAGCTCTTTAGCTGGCTTTGGAGACCCGGATTCCGGGACTTCTCCCAAATGACCGACTTCCCCAAGGCCCTGAGGGAAAAGGTTGCCCAAAAGGGCCTGCTTACCAAACCGGAGCTTGAGGCAGAGCAACGCTCTGTTGACGGCACAAGCAAATTTGCCTGGAGACTGCCGGATGACATCGGTAGTGGAAAGCGTCTTGATACCTGAACAGGGCCGCAAGACGCTTTGCATATCCAGTCAGGTCGGGTGCGCTATGAGATGCAGGTTCTGTCATACTGCCAGGATGGGTTTTCGTCGTCAGCTTATCCCCTCGGAAATCGCAGGGCAGGCGCTTGCCGTATTGGAACGCACCGGAGAAAGGGAACGGCTCAGAAATCTCGTATTCATGGGTATGGGAGAGCCGCTTGCAAACTACGGGAATGTCTTGAAGTCCATTCACATACTCACTGATGACCTTGGACTGAACTTCTCATTGCGCAGGATAACCGTATCCACCTGTGGTCTGATTCCTGAGATATTACGTCTTGGCCGGGATACGGACGTGGGTCTTGCTGTTTCCCTGAACGCCCCTGACGATAAGACACGGGATCAGATAATGCCGGTCAACAGTCGCTATCCCCTTCCGCAGCTCATTGAGGCCTGTCGAAATTATCGGCTTTCCCGCAGGAGGCGTATTACTTTTGAATATATCCTCCTTGCCGGTGTAAATGACAGCATCGAACAGGCAGTGTCACTCGCAAGGCTCCTTAAGGGAATCCCTTTAAAAATCAACTTGATACCTTTTAATGAAAGCCATGATATTCCCTTTAGACGCCCGGTCAATGAACGGGTTCTTGCATTTCAGCAGGTGCTTAAAGAAACCGGCTACACTACCATCATAAGAAAAAGCAAGGGGCAAGACATATCCGCTGCCTGCGGTCAGCTCTATGCAGAACTGAAGCGGCCTAAAAAATCATTGGTAAAATCCTGGCCGAAGTTCCGGATAAACGATATCCACGGAACATCTTCAATTCCCAAATTATACGGAACAAATTGACAGCCTCCTGATGCCTGATTAGTCTCATGACCATGAATTCCGTGATCCTCGAACTGCCGTGGGACTTTGCCTCCATAAATATGTCGGCGGTTGAGGAACTTGCCGGTAAGTCAGGGATTCCGGGCATTATTGCCAAATTTCTGTATCAACGCGGGATAAATACGCCGGAGGCCGTTGCGCAACACCTCAGCCCTTCGCTGAAATCCCTCAGCGATCCCTGGAAGATGATGGACATGGACAGGGCTGTTGACCGGCTGGTCAGGGCAGTAGCCCAAAAAGAACAGGTGGCCGTATTCGGTGATTACGATGTCGATGGTGTCACCTCCGCAGCCCTGGTCTCCGGATTTCTTGAGGGACTTGGACTAAAGGTAACAGTCTATATCCCCCACCGGGAGAACGAGGGCTACGGACTTAATGCAGAAGCATTAAGGAATCTCGCATCCAGAGGCTGCAGGCTTCTGATTACAGTTGATTGCGGCATATCGGATAGTGAAGCAGTCGCCCTGGCAGGGGAGCTTGGGATGGATGTCATTGTCACCGACCACCATGAACCCCCTGATACCCTTCCCGAGGCCCTGGCAGTGCTTAATCCCAAGCGTCCTGATTGCCCCTTTCCCTTCAAAGAACTTGCCGGTGTAGGTGTGGCCTTCAATCTTGTCAGGGCATTGAGGCATCGCCTTTATGGGCTTGGGCATTGGAAAGCCGGTCAGGTGCCCAATCTCAAGGAATATCTGGATCTTGCGGCCCTGGGGACCGTGGCGGATTTAGTTCCGCTCTTGGGGGACAATCGCATACTTGTCCGGGCGGGGCTTGAAGTGCTTGATGGATGCAACAGGCCGGGAATCAAGGCATTGAAGGCGTTATGTTCCCTTGATTCCGGAATCACCTCCACGGACATTGCCTTCAGGGTCGCTCCGCGAATAAATGCCGCCGGGCGGATGGCTCACGCTGACAAAGCTTACAGGTTACTTGCCACGGATGACGATGCGGAAGCAAATCGGCTTGCCAATGAATTACACCTGCTGAATCAGGAACGACAGGCAGAAGAAAAAAATATATTGAATGAGGCGTTAGATAAGATACGATGCCTTGAAAAGAGGTCTGCCTATGTCTTGTCGAGCCCTGAATGGAAAAGGGGCGTTATAGGTATAGTTGCATCCAGACTGGTGGAGCAATTCCACAGGCCCGTGATCCTCTTTGCCCTGGACGGAGATGAGGCACATGGTTCTGGCCGCAGTCCTGAAGGACTGAATCTCTACGAGTCTCTTTGCGCCTGTTCCGGCCACCTTAGCTCCTTTGGCGGCCACAGGGCTGCTGCCGGAATGCATCTGCCCTCCGATTCTGTAGAAGGATTTTCTGAAGCGTTTCAAAAGGTCGTGGCCTCGGTCCTGGAACATAACGACATCAATCCCAGGCTTATGGTTGATTGCACAGCCTGTATCGAGGAACTCATTGATCCGGGTTTTTCCCGGTTCTATGAGCATCTGGAGCCCTTTGGCGCAGGTTACCCATCCCCCTTGTTTGCAGTCCGGGATTTTTCGGTCCGCAGGTCGACAGTTGTTGGAAATGGCCACTTAAAGCTTACTCTTACCCCCAGGACCGGTCTGCAAAATGGGTATATGAAAAGGGGAATGGATCTGGTAGGATGGGGACACGGAGACAAAGCCGGGCTTCCCTGGGAGGAGCTTGAGCTTGCCTGCATGCCTTGTCTTAATATATGGCAAGGGCAAAAGCGCATTGAGCTGAGACTGAAAGACATCCGGTACAGATAGCTCATGTCTGAAACAGGTTATGCGACTTAATTCCCTGATACTCTTCGGCTTCAAATCCTTTCCTGCGCGCACAAAACTTACATTTAACCAGGGTGTTATTGCCATAGTAGGCCCTAATGGGTGCGGCAAGTCCAACATTGTTGACGCCATCAGGTGGGTACTGGGGGAGCAAAGTCCCAGCATGCTCAGGGCCAAGAAAATGGACGATATTCTTTACAATGGGAATAATGACGGGCAAACAGGCCTGGCCGAGGTCCGTTTGGTCGTGGAAAACGAAGGTCTTTTTTCACCACCGGGGTATGAAAATACCCCTGAGATTGAAATAATGCGTCGTATCCACAAGTCAGGGGATACTGAATACCGTATTAACGGCAAGACTTGCAGGCTGAAGGACATCCACTACCTCTTTATGGATACGGGGGTTGGCAGCAGGGCTTATTCCATTTTGGACCAGGGTCAGATTAGCGCATTTATTGACATGGTGCCACAAGATCGCCGTCTCCTGATCGAGGAGGTGGCAGGTATTTCCAGGTTCAGGGCCAGGCGCAGCGAGGCCGAGCGCTGCGTGGCCCGGACAAAGCAAAACCTCGAGAGGCTGGAAGACCTCCTGGTCGAGGTAGGGCGTCAACGCAGATTTCTCTCCAGACAGGCAAAGAGGACGGATCGCTATCTGAAGTTGCGGAAGGAGCAGGACCAACTGGATCAGGCGCTCCTTGCCCATGCATGGCTTCTTGAATTGAAGCGAAGGATGGATCTGGAAAGAGAGAGAGATTCTCTCTCTGCCGACCTGTCCGGTGTACAGGCGGAACTTTCTAAAAATGTCTCCGATCGGAAAAGGCTCGAACTGGAGGTCCTCGAGACGGAGGAGGCCTTAGCTGCAATTCGCAAGGGCCTGACCGATGCGGAAGACGGCCTTCAGAAGCTGAGGGAGGAGGCCTCGCAGCATGACAGGCTCTTGATTAAGGAAGAAAACAGGCTGCAGGCCGCCGAGAAGACATTGATGGAGCTTGATGAAAAGGGGACGTTGACAGAACACGGCCGTGAAGGGCTTCAGAAAGACATAAAGGCCCTCAAGGCAGAGGAGTCATCGTACCTGTTTGAGATAACCGACCGGGAAAATGAGATAGAGGAATCAAAAACAATTAGGGACCAGGTGAGGGAATCTCTTGAGGCAGTGAAGGTAGAACTCGTTGATGCGGCAGCCAGGCACGCAAGGCTGGACAGCGAGCGCAACGGCTTGAGAGACAGGAAGGACAGACTCAGGCGCCGTCTGGACCAGAAACGGAACGAGCTGCAGGGTATATCAGAACATGTAAAGGGCCTGGAAGGTGATTTGAAGGGACAACAAGAGAAGATAGAGAAAGCCATGGCTGAACTGGATTCCCTGGCTCATGACGGAAAAAGACTTGAATGTACTGTTTCTGCTCTGAAAAGCCGCCTTTCAGACATTGTTAAAAAAAGGCATGAAGCAGACTCGGAACTGGCATCGTGCAGGGCCAGGCTTAATGCACTGAGGACCATTGATGCCTCTGGTGAGGGCTTCAGCATGGCCACCAACAGGTTGCTCGGCTCTTCCGATGTTCCCACATTGGGGGTACTTGCTGATTTTCTGGAAGTAGAGCCGGGCTGGGAACATTTGGTAGAGATCGCCCTTGGGCACGGAATTCAGGCCTTGATAGTCCCTGACATGAAGGCATGTGATAAGGCCATTTCCTTTCTCAAAAACCAGCCGTCGGGACGGGCCAGCCTGATCATCCCGGGCATAGAGTCCGGTAATGCGGAAGGGGCACGGGATAATACACTTCTTGAATTCGTCAGGGCCGGACATCCTGTTGACAGGGTCGTAGCTGATATCCTTGTCCATTGGAAAGTCGTGCCGGATTTGAAAGCTGCTTTTAATGTCTGCAATACTGACAATAAGCCCCTTTTTTACATCACCAGGGACGGCGAGATTCTCACTCCATGGGGTGAGCTGGTCTTTGGGGACAAAGACAAGGCATCCTCGGGAATACTTGCAAGAAAGGCCGAGATTTCCGGATTGACTGCACGTGAAAATGAACTCCGTGAATCTTCAATGCAGATACGTATAGAGGAGGATGAGATAAGCAAAGGGCTCTTAAAGGCCGAGGCCGGGCTCAGGGAAGTCAATGAAAAAAAGGGAAGTATTTCTGAAGACCTGACTGGCCATAAAAAGGAAAGGGACAGCCTGCTCAGGGAAATTGAGGCTGAAAAAGAGAGGTCTCAACGCATAGATATGGAGATCGAAGAGGCTGAAAAGGAGATACTTGATATAGATATATCCCTTGAAGAGCTGGAAGAGACTATTGAAGCTGCCGTTTCAGCCAGGATTGAAGCCGAGGGGCAGATAAAAGGCCGCGAGGATGCCTTGAGACAACAGGAACAGGTGCTTTCCCGCAGGAGAAAGGTCATTGAGGAATATAGAATAAAAATGGCCCGCGTTCAGACCCAGCTTCAAGAGAGGGAGCAGGAGCTCGGAAGGCTTGCCGACCTGAAGAAGCAGATAGCCAGTGACCGGGAAACAATGCTGGCGGAAAAGCGGAGTCTGGCAGCGCGGCTTGAGGACAGGGCCAGGTCACTGAAAGATGTGCGGCTGAAAGTTAAGTCAGAGGAGAGCAGGATTCTGATTCAAAAAAGGCATCTGAAAGAAGTCGAAACGGAGTACGATCACACCCGGCAGACTTTTGCGGGATTGCAGGGCAAGGTGAATGATTTGCAGACCCGGTTCAGGGCTGCTGAAGAGCGGATCCATCGAAATGAGCTTGTCCTTGCCGAAGTGGAGCAGGGCCTTGCATATCTGAAAAAAACGGCCATGGATCGCCACCGGGCTGACATAGAAGAATTCTGTGATAAATGGCGCCTTTTTCCATTTTCTCCTGATGAGGCAGAGAAGCGGATCAGCGAGATAACCAGCAAGATAGATCGCCTTGGGCCTGTAAACCTTGCCGCTGTTGAAGAATACAGAGAGCTTGAGGATCGATGGAGCTACCTCAATTCACAGAAAGACGACCTTATCAGCTCAATCGAAGACCTGGAACAGGCCATAGGCAGGATCAATCGCACCTGCAGGACCCGGTTCAAGGAGGCCCTTGACTCAGTGAACGAGAGCCTTTGCAGGGTCTTTCCCTTACTTTTTAAAGAAGGGAGTGCCAAGCTGAATTTGACCTCATCCGGCGATATACTGGATTCAGGTATAGATTATTTGATACAGCTTCCCGGAAAAAGAATCCAGTACCTTAATCTCCTTTCGGGAGGGGAAAAGGTATTGGCTGCAATGGCCCTGATTTTTGCCATCTATTTCATAAAACCCTGCCCTTTCTGCCTGCTGGATGAAGTGGATGCAGCTCTTGATGAAGCCAATATCTTACGATTTAACCGGTTCATAAAAAAGATATCAGAGCAGTCCCAGGTAGTGCTTGTTACTCATAACCAGAAGGTGATGGAGATCGCTGATGTCCTTTACGGAGTCACTATGGAGGATAAAGGGATATCAAGGCTGGTTTCGGTAGACCTGGTGGAGAGTCCGGGATCTTGAGTATCCTTGAACAATATCGGCTCCTCGAATCCGATCTGCAGAAACTGCCTGAAAGAATGGCTCAGAGTTCCGGCCCGGAGGAAAAAGAAATGTTATTCAAAAAAACTCTGCATTATTTTCTTGAATTCTTCTCCACGCCAGACAGCAGATGGTCTTGTCGAACCTGATACAAGGACGTCCTTTCTTAAAAAAGATAAAAAATCAGAAACTCCCGGGATTATCACCCTTACCACGGGGAAATCTAAAACCGGATGAGTGTAGTTTAATAATATATAGTCGGTATTGAATACCTTGCATATCTTTTTGATTTCCTCGATCTCGCTGAGGACATCTTTGATCTTGATATTCTTGTAAGTCCTTGTCTCCCCTTGATCGAGGAAAGAGATATCTTTCAGGGAAATACCGCATTTCATTAACATATAATAGTCATTAACCTTGGATCTGTGGACAAGCGGCCTGTCCAGTTCGGGACGTGGAGCCAACAGGGTCTCTCTGCCCTGCATGCCTTCCGTAAAGCATCTTGCCAGAGCCTCCTCAAGATTGAATGATGCGCCAGGTATCAGAATCCTGTGCTCCAGGCGATCAGTGCGCAGGTTTTTGTTGATGAACAGGACGCCTATACAGGGTATCAGGCCGTCAAAGGAAAGATCCTTGATCATTACATCTACATTATTTCCTGAATAGAATTTAATCATGTCCCTTATGTTTTGATTTTCTATGGAGTCCGAATCAATTGAGGGCACGATCTGTTCAGACTTAATTGACCGTATCTGGGAATGACGTTCAAATATTTCGCATGTGGCCTGGATCATCGCCTCTTCAATCGTATTCCCTGCCGCCATGCCGTTAGATCCGTGAATATATGCAACAAAATTGACAGGGACCTTTACTGTTTCCTCGCGGATTATTGAAAAACCGTCAACCCAGTGCCTGGCCATCCTGCTGTTTTTTATATCTTCAATATCATTATCCGTCAGATGATTTTCGTTTGCCAGCAGATCTTCTATCCTGAGAGGATTTTCCAGATCATCCTGGTGGGAATAAATGTATCCCTCCATCCATTCGTAATTCAGAAACCTGTTGGTCTCCTCATCATAAAGGCCGGGAACATTAAACCTCACCTGCTCTTCAAAGACCGGATAAAACAACCCGGCGCTCAGACGTTCAGCCAATTCTGCGTATGCGCTGGCCTCGGCAAACTCTGGTGTCAGGCCTTTCCCATTGCAGACTATCCTTATTGAATCAATCCATACCCGTCCCCAATAGATGTTGTCCGATACTCGAAAGGGGTAATATTCAGATTCAAGGTCCAGTTTTTGTAGCCCGTTTTTTATTCTCTTGATCGTATTGGACGGGATATCACATTTGTTATACTCATTTCTGATACAATTCTGAAATTCCATTTGCCTGTTCTTCAGAGGAGAAAATTATAGTGGCTATTTTTCAAGGCAAGACATGACAACAATCTGCTTGCATGTCAAGCATTAAGTGAAACACTGGATATTTCATATAAGCGCAGGCGAATTTTGTGACGCAGCACAGGAGGCTCTTTTGAGCCTTCAGAGGCAAGCTGTGATCGTCTTTTCTCAAGCTATGGGTAAAAATACCACCATAGCCAGG
>PQXD01000007.1:105715-131298 GCA_003194485.1 Deltaproteobacteria bacterium | reverse complement strand
GGCTCTTTACCACAGCAGCTTGAGGCGGTTTGAAGCCTGCTCCTGCAAGCCGGCTTCGAGGGGCCAAACCCTCATCTTCTGTGCAGTTGCGCACATCTCAACTATATCGAGTGTGCTCGTGGCGCACCGGCATCTGCAAAACGAGACAGATACAGTCCGTCGGAAAAGGCTAGCAGGGGCGGACTGTCGAATATGATATAACGATCCGGATAACGTTCCTTTACTTCCCGCACAAAACTATGCATAGCCGGAGCATTCAGGAAATCCGAAGGGTACTGCTCAGCCTTGCCGGCAGGCAGCAGTGTCAACCGGGGTATGCCGGGATTGACCAACAACTCAGATAGAGGCATTCCGCGATCCAGGTATTCATAAAGACCTGGTCCCTGAGACAACCCGAAGTAGCTGTGTACAGAAGGCAGGCGCATATCCGTATCAATGAGCAAAACTGTCCGGGTCTTCTCGCGTGTAAGGCTGATGGCAAGATTGACTGCTGTAAAAGTTTTGCCCTCGCCCTGCTTTGGACTGGCCACCATCAAGGAATTATAACCGTCCCTGGACAGTGCTTCCACGACTTTTACTCTGAGAAGATTATATTGCTCGACTATGGCAGGGTGAATGGAGGTAGTCAGCACACCGAGGCTGCTAAGGGCTGATTCATCCACGTTTTCGATCCGCGTCTGGGTATACTCTGGATCTAAATATTTCGATAGTCCAGCTCTACCCCCGGATTCAGGCAATGACGTCGCAATACCTTTCCTGTTTTCCTCCCCCTTGTCGCGGGCCTGTTTGGCGCGCTCCAGGGCCTTTTCC
Organism: Deltaproteobacteria bacterium; assembly: GCA_003194485.1. Lineage (NCBI taxonomy): Bacteria > Pseudomonadati > Myxococcota > Myxococcia > Deltaproteobacteria bacterium. The sequence goes on along the minus strand of PQXD01000007.1, from coordinate 130,488 downwards.
AGCCTGCTCATGACCGTTTACCTTGCATCTCTTGAACTTCTCTCACATCGGGGATGGCGGACAGGACAGGAGCACCTGTCAGCCTGCGGACGTCCCCGGCGGTCCGAAGCGTCGTGTCGGTGAATTCCATGGCCGCTGCCAGGCCGGCCCCTGCGCCCAGACCCAAAATAAAGCCAATTAGGATAATGGCCATTCGATTCGGCTTGACTGGTTTCCCCGGCACATGAGGCGGATCCACAACCGTGAACTTCTCTCCGGCTTGATTCTCCTCCAGGTTTTCGGCCTGACGTGCCTCCATAAGTTTTTCCGATGTCTCATTATATTTTTTTTGAGCAGCACTGTAATCCCGAGCTAAATCCTGATACTCCTGCTCCACCTGGGGCATCTGCTCAAGCCGTTTTACATATTGATGCCACTTCTTTTCCAGTTCTTTGCGCTGAGTGCGCAGCGAGTCCAGCTCGATCTCCGTGCGCTTGATCTGGGTCTGAAGATTGATATAAGCTGGATTGGTAGGTCCGCTGTCAGCGGAATCGGCACCGCCGGCTTCATCAGCTTGAATATCCGCCAAGGCAGTCTTAATATTGGAAATCTCCTGCTTCAGACGCGCAACATCCGGGTGCTTGTCTGTGGTACGATTGCGCAAATTCTCCAGTTGGACCTCTTTATCATTCAGCATTTTTTCAAGATTCCTGCGCTCATTATCCGCATTCACCTTTTTTTCCAATTCTTCAATCTCGCGCCGTATCTTAATAACATCCGGATGCTTGGGTGAAAGACTGGCCTCCAGGGAGATAGCCTGGCTCCGGAGAAGCTTCAACCGGTCGCGAGGCTCCCACACCTGATCACCCCTAAACAGGACGCTGGGCGAAATCGTTGCCAACTGTCCCTCCAGGTAGACCTTGCGATCTTCCAGGGCCAGTATTTTGGTTTCAACTCTTTCGATCTGCTGACGAATCTGCTGCTCAAATTCAAGATTCAGCCGCATCAGCTCAGGCAACTCAGTCAGGTGCTCCTCCTTGAAGCGGGCAATCTTTTCCTCCAACAAGCGGGTTGTGTTGCGATAAGCCTCCAGTTGCTGCTCTAATATGTTTGTTGTAGTTTTGGCCAGGTTCTCGCGAAGTCTCATGTTGTATTCCAAAAACAATGAAGTCAAACGATTCGCAACCTGAGTGACTTTTTTTGGATCACCGCCCTCGTAAGAGACGGTAAAGGCCACATTTACCTCAACCTGACGTTCACTGCGCCGGCTGGGGACCATGGCACTTACCATTTCCACCGAGATGTCTTTGCGCATTTTACTCAGAATGTCCTCGATCGGGGCATTGTCCTGGAAATCAGGGTAAAGCCGAAAGTCCTTAATGATCTGTTCCAGGGTCTGCCTGCTCAGGATCTGCTCAGTTATGGTCTTGATACGTTCCTCAGCATAGCCGGTAACAGTAGTACGAACCAGGTCTTCCGGAACCTGTTGGGATTCAATCAGAATAGTGGCCTTGGACTGATATACGGGGGGCAATATGTAAGCAACCACTGATGCAATGCAAAGAATCACCAGCCATGGTACAACAATGAACCACTTACGCCTCCGCAAAAAGGCAATATAGTCCTGTAACGTCTGTGGCCCGCGATCTGCTTCGGTCATCTTGTCTCCTTAACTATTATGCCACTGCTGACGATAGTGAGGTTATGAGTCAACTTCCGCTACGTTCCATCAGCGTTTAAATCGTGTTGTAAAATCCAGGCGAATCCAGAACATATTCCTTCTGTACGATTGATCGTTCTCCTGGTAATTCACGAAACTGTGGTGATAATATATCCCCAGGTTGGCATGCTCGGCCAGACGATAGGCAAGGCCGGGACGGACGCTAAATATCCAATAATCCGCTGAATACCCATAACGCCCATAATACCCATAATACCCATCACCCCCATCACCCTGAGAGCGCACATCTGTAAAACTCGTCTGACCGATCAGAAGCAGCCGCTCGGTCATCCTGTACATCCCCTTCAAGGTCACACGATCCCGCAAAGACGGTTCTCCCAATCCCACCTGGATACACGTCCCGTATGTAGCGCGCCCGCCAACGGCCCCTCTCCAGTTTTCCCTGCGCCTCGACAGAGGCAACAAAACCTGTCTCGCTCGAGGTCTTTGTATCCTCCTTGATATGCGATAAATAAACTCCCCCGCCAGCATGAAGGGTAAGACGCTCTGAAAAAGCACGGTCTACGCCGCACATCATCTCATAAGTGTGCGTATCTCCTGTTTCAAAATCATCATAGGAAAACCCGGGCTGTACGAATATATGTGTACGATTATCGGCCAGCATGCGACTATATTCGAGGTAGGTCGCGGTTGACTTGTAGTCGTAATTATCATACTGCCCTCCATAGTCCTCCTGGCGGAAAGGGAGGCTCATTTGCCATGCCGAGCGTTCCGTGGCCTGCCACCGCACAGAGGGATTCATTCTGTAAGTTTTGCGGTCCTCTCGAAACAGCAGGATGCCTTCCTCGGACAGCTCGCTATCCAGAGTTGTATCTTTGCGATAGCTGCCATCAAAAGACAGGTTCAGGGTCGGCCATAACTGACTTGAGGCCTCCAGACGATAGTCTTGATCCAAGGTATCAAGCTCGCTTTCGGTGTCGTACTTCTGACCCAGTAGACGGGCAGTAAAACGCAAATCGTCCCGTTCGGTTCGGTGTCGCCATGTCAGCTCCGGACGAACTTCATAGATCCAGTCACGCACTTTATTGCGGCTGGAATAATTTATGTTGTCGTCATATTTCCATTGCAGAGAGATCCTGGAACTCCACGTCTCTTCGGCCGCCTCTGCCGCAGGAATACATACTCCTGCCAACCAACTCATTATAAGGAACAAACAAGTTCCCAAACGCACAAATTGCACTGTCCCATCCCCAGCTTTCTGTTACGGTACGACAACCACGTCGCCGGTCTGCAACATAATGTTCTGTTCAAGATGCTTCCCTTTGGCAACGTCGCCATAGTCAAACCGTATCCTCGACTGGCCGTCGGGTCCCTGTCTCAATATGGTAATCTTGTCAAGGTCGGCAAATGGGTTCATGCCGCCTGCCAGGCTCAGGGCCTGCATAACGTTAATGGGCTCCGGGAGCATAAAGACCCCCGGCTCGTTTACCTTGCCGATCACATAGACCTTATAGCTCTCGATCTTAAACGGAAGAACCGCCACTGTCGGTGAAGGAATATATTCCTGAAGACGCTCTACTATTTCGTGCTGGACCTCTGCCAGTGTCTTTCCGCCAGCCTTAACCTGTCCAACCAGTGGAAAGCTGAGATAGCCGTCAGGCTGAACGATGACTTGTTTCGTGAGCTCCGGGTCTTTCCATACGGAAATCTCCAGGACATCGCCAGGACCAAGGACAAAAGACGGGACCTCGCCGGCACAAACAGGCGGAGATACAATTGCCATGAGTAATAGAACAGCAAACAATCTCAAAGAATATCTCTCCATAATCATTACCCCTCCGAAATTCTTTTTAATAGCCGTGAGCGGCTACCATAAATCCGGCTTCGTGGCACCCAGAACACTCTCTCGCTTGAATGCCAAACGTTTTTCATTATTATGCACTTTAAATGCCAAAAAAAAATTTATTTGGGAAAATAAATGGGATTCTACCATCAAAGAGTCACAGATCAATTCATCATCCAAAACTTACGACAAAATCTGGAACCAGTATTTTGATATCCTTGCCTCCAACAATTTTCAGTCCTCAATAGTCAGTTGTATCGTAATACCTCAAGGCCTCCGGCAACAAATTCCGAATTTTTGCAATACGATCTTGATCGGTCGGGTGAGTGGAAAGAAATGAAGGAGGAGAAGGGGCGGACTTTCCCCTGGAAAGGCGTTCCCAAAACACCAAAGCACCTCTTGGATCATATCCGGCCTTTGCCATCAAAATAAGCCCTATATGGTCTGCTTCATACTCCTGGGTACGGCTGTATGGCAATATCACGCCTATGTCTGCAGCCAATCCGTATGCATAATCAAATACCCTCATCGCATCGGCCGACTGGGTCCCGAGGGCTGTCTGCATAGCCGTCTCCCCGAGTTGTGCCAACAGAGTTAGACTCATCCTTTCCGCCCCGTGTCGAGACAGGGCATGCGCAACCTCATGGCCGATCACAACGGCCAGGCCGGCTTCATCCTCTGTATATTTCAGAATACCTGTATACACAAACACCTTGCCTCCCGGAAGACAAAAGGCATTGGCCACCTTGTCATTTTCTATGAGAGTGAATTCCCAGTCGAAATCCGGTCTTTGGGCTGCATTTGCAATCCTCCATCCCACTGTCTGCAGCATCTGATTCAGGACATGATCCTGGCTGATCCTCTCCTTTTTAAGGATATTCTCATAGGCCTTGAGCCCCAGGGCCTTTTCCTGCTCCGGACTGACCAGCATCAACTGGGACCTGCCTGTAACCGGAGCCTGAGAACACGCACAGAAGAATGGGACCAGCACAGACATAAGAATAGCTGCGGATTTACTGCGGACCAACATATTTATACCTTAAATAAGCGCTTGATCTTGTTCAGGGACCTGATCTTCAGGCGAAATATCCGGTGAACCCGTTATATCCTGCCTTGAAGCGGTTACCTTTTTCCGGGTTTCAAAGCTCACTCATCGCAGACCGGAGAGGCAGTGCAATCCGGCCCGCGATCGAAACCCTGCAAAAGGCAAACCGCTCCTGCGGCAGGGCACGGATGGCAACTTCCACAGTGGACCACGGGTTCACCGGATATTTACCTTCAGACATTCATATCAAGTCAGCTATCAAGATCAAGGTGGATGCTCAATGATCAATTATTTCTTCATTCACTTCCACTTCGAGCTCGAAAAAGCTGGTACCGCAATCGTAGCACTTAACATCTATTCTATTCCTCTCTTGTAATGAAACATATATCTCATCACATCCACAGGAGCATGGAGCGTCTATTGACTCTTTTATAACATCTTTAATAGAAGAACGAAGCGTAGCAGGTATATCCGGATCATATATTATTTTCACCTTGTAACCTCCAAAAAACGCCGAACATGAACATAATAACTGCAGGGAGGACTGCATCATACCAATGCCATTAGAGAATTGTAAAGGATTTTAACGCCATTTTGACAAAATATGGAGCACAACGGCCCGGCATCGGCTTTGAAGGTGATTTCATTTCCTTATTGACAAATTTCAAAAGCTCAATTATGAGATTAACCAGTGAATCGTCATTCATTAATAAAATAAGGAGGAATATGCAGGATGAAGAGTAGTAGGGTAATTTCTGTGGTTGTTGCAATTTGTTTCAGCTTGGTAATGGCAGGGGTGGCCGCGGCAGCCGATAAGGGACCGGAGACCATTACATTTAAGTGCGAGAAAAAGGGTGATGTTGCATTCAGTCACGTCAAACACCAGGAAAGTGCCACCTGTGGAGACTGTCACCACTCCGAAAGTCCGGATGGAAAGCAGGTTCCATATGCTGAAGGTCAGAAGATAGAAAAATGCGGTACCTGCCACACTGCCGAAATGGCTGCACCAGCTCTAAATAGCAGCAAGAAAGCCCTGCACAAGAACTGCAAAGGGTGCCACAAGGCTGCAGTGAAGGAAGGAAAGACCGCCCCGACCAAGTGTGCCGGGTGTCATCCCAAAAAGGCGGCAAAATAAGTATCTTGTAGAGCGCATATATATTGGCAATATCAAAAGGCCTGCCACCATATTAGGTGGGTGACAGGCCTTTTCAGTTTTTACTCATGTAAAAGGCCAATAATCCCTTTGGATATCCATTACATGTTCTATTACTTGTGGCCCGGGCCCGGAATTGTCCAGCCTGGAGACAGTATCACTGTCCAGAACGCTCATGGCCTTGCATTCTTTTAAAACAGCGAGCACGCCGTCCCTAAGCCCTGTATGGCTGTAACCTCCTTCAAGGCAGAATAGTATACGGCCCTCACAGTACGACTCTGCAAGATTGAGTAAGACCCTTGCCATATAGGCGAAACCGTTTGCAGTGACTCTCATGCCTCCCAGGGGATCATCCATGTAAATATCAAACCCGGCTGAAACTAATATGAAGTCCGGAGAAAAGGCCTTTCCTATAGGCACCAGCAAGCGATTGAAAATGGCGGCAAAGTCCTCATCTCCGGCACCAGGGCTCAGGGGCACATTTACCGTAAAGCCCTCTCCATCGCCTTCACCTATTTGATCTGCCCCACCGCTTCCCGGATAATAGGGATACTGGTGGGTAGATAAGTATAATACGCTGGGATCATTGTAAAAGCTGTGCTGGGTACCATTCCCGTGATGAATATCCCAGTCTGCGATCAAGACCCGTTCACAACCAAGGATCTGTTTTGCATAATGGGCGCCAAGGGCCACATTATTAAAGATGCAAAAGCCCATTGCACGATCTCTTTCTGCATGGTGTCCCGGAGGGCGTACCAGGGCAAATCCATTTTGCGCATCAGGCCCGGCTATTTCATCCATGGCGGCAAAAACTCCACCGGCAGCCAGGCAGGCCGCCTCCCACGAACCTGCGCTTGTAGCTGTATCCGGATCCAGCCGGCAGAAATCCCTGCCGGCAGTCCCGGCTATCTTGTCTATGTAATCACCGGTGTGATTCCATAAAAGCTCTTCCCGGCCGGCTGATCTGGGGACAACGGTCTTGAACAGGCCCTTTACATCTTCCTGGTCTAAACGCTCATAGATGACCCTGAGACGGTCAGGTGATTCCGGATGACCGGGGCCCTGGTCATGCTCAAGATATCCGGGATCTCTGATTACTATCGTTGCAGCCATTTTCAGGGCAGACACTTCTTGCATCGGCAAAAACCCTCCTTGCAGGCATCTGATCGCGATTTAAAAATTACCCGGTTTGATTTACATATCTTTTTCCCATAAGGACATGAGGGCCTATGAAAGCGGAGGGTTTTGCGATTACCGACATAATAAGGCTCGGGCCTGACCGGCGGAATTGACCATATACCACGCCCGGCGTCTATGGCCTCTCTCTGTGCATCAAGCAGTCTCTTGCTGAAAGGCGATCCCTTCTTAGAAAAACACACAAAGGCCATGCCCTCACGGACCAGGATTTCATTGACCATTCGACCGTCAGGGAGAAATACATAGGCCAACAGCCGGCCAAAGCGATCCCTCTTTTCATCATCCTGGACCAGCCTGACAAGCCTGCCCTGGACCAGTTGCCTGTTACGCCTCGTGGCTTCCCATCCCATGGGTTCTCCGGGTGTGTCCTTGTGAGGTATCTCCGGAGAATTAATCCCCCTATAGCGTACCTTTGTTCCATTCTTAAGAACTATGGTGTCGCCATCAATGACATAGCGAACAAAGGTGCTTTTCTCCGCAAGGCAGAACTCAATGAAGGCAAGAGACCAGATACTCACAAGAGCAACTATTATCAAGATGGACAATCTGGCCTTTATTTCCATGTCAGAGCCCCCCCATTATTATACCGTGGCAGAACCGGTAAGACGCCTTAGAGCTTCCTGATAACGCCGGCGGGTCTTTTCTATGATATCCGCGGGGAGCTCAGGCCCCGGCGGCTTTTTGTCCCATGAAATGGACTCCAGGTAGTCTCTCACAAACTGCTTGTCAAAACTCGGCTGCGACCTTCCGGGACTGTAGTCCTCGGCAGGCCAAAATCTGGAAGAATCAGGCGTCAAGACCTCATCAATCAGCAAGAGTTCTCCGTCAGATATGCCGAATTCAAACTTCGTATCAGCAATGATCACTCCTCTTTCTCTCGCATAGTCCGCCGCTATTTCGTAAAGCCTGATGCTGATATCCCTGGCCTTTTCGGCAACTGCTTTGCCAAGCAGCCCGCAGACCTGTTCAAGGCTGATGTTTTCATCGTGAGAACCGACATCGGCCTTGGTGGAAGGCGTGAACATGGGCCTTGGAAGCTGCTGCGACTCAAGCATCCCTTCAGGTAATTTGATACCGCATAAAGAGCCAGTCCTGAGATAGTCTTTCCATCCGGAGCCGGCGATATATCCCCTGACTATACACTCAACCGGCAAAGGCTTTGCCTCTTTGACCAGCATGCTGCGGCCATCAAGGGACTTCGCAAATGGTTTCAACTCTTCCGGGAATTGAGCTACATCTGCCTGAACCAGATGATTCGGCACCAGGTCTCTCAATTTCTCAAACCAGAACAGGGACATCCGGGTAAGGATGCGACCTTTGCCCGGTATGGGCGTGGGGAGAACAACATCAAAGGCAGAGAGACGATCCGTTGCCACAATCAGCAAATGCCTCCCCACTTTGTATATGTCTCTTACTTTTCCCCTGTGTAAGAGATAAATGCCGGGAAAATCCGTTTTGAACAGGGACATAGATTTATCTCCAGTTTACATATAAGCCAGATTAGCCAATAAATAAAAGTATGGCAATCATCCGGTGCGCTGTTTTTTACTTGTACATAGTAAAAACAACTCCACACTCTCCGGCCTGGAACTCTTTGGCTTTACTACACGAACCGACCTGAAACTCTCTCTGCAGTCATTTCGGAAGGAAGGGAAATCCTCTCCCTGGAAGACCTTGCAAAAAAAAGTGCCCCCTGGTTTCAGCAACTCTCTGGCCAAGACTAAAGCACGCTCTGCAAGGGCTATAGACCTGAAGTGATCCACATCCTTTCGACCAGTAGTCTTGGGCGCCATATCGCTAAGCACCACGTCGAAATAAGGGGAAATCTCTCTGAGCTCCGAGACCTTGAGATCATAGACATCTCTCTGTAATATGCAGACATTACCTGGCATTATACCAGGCTTTTGAATATCAACTGCCACAACCAATCCCTTCGGTCCTGCCACTCCGGCTGCATACTTTGACCAGGAGCCTGGATATGCGCCAAGGTCCAGGACGGTCTGCCCTGGCTTCAGGAACCTGTGTTTCTTCTGGGCCTCTTCAAGCTTAAAGACCGAGCGGGCCGGAAAGCCCTGCTTCCTGGCCTTTTTAAAATAATGATCCCTTACCTTTTTCACCTATGAGCCATCACCCATTGTTTGGGGACCTAAATTTAGTAATGAACATCGAACATCGAACATCGAACGTCCAACATCGAATGAAAAAACAAACACCCGATACCAAACATTCAACAGCTATTTCTGTTTCTTCATCTTTTCCCATTCAACATTCGATGTTGGACGTTCGATGTTCGATGTTCATCTTTTAGAACAATCATCAATAAGCTCCGCCAAATGTAACACCCTGGGTCCCCCTGATTGATGAGCGGTCCCTGCCCTCCACTGCAGCAGACATCCTGAGCATGTGGTAACCACAATGGATGAACCTGTCCTGTCCCATGCGGAGAGCCTCTTCTCAAAGATCTTCCGGGCAAGCTCGGGATTCCCGATACTAAAGAGCCCTCCCTGTCCGCAGCATCCATGAGGCATCGGCCTGAAGGCATCTGAGAACATCCTGTCAAGCAGATCCTCACTTTCCCCTACACCGCCCAGATCGAAGCGCTGGTGACATGGAGCATGATACGTCACTGTAACTGACCTGTCCCTTGGCTCTCTGAAAGGAAAGACCTTCAGCTCGCCTAAAAGCCGGCTGAATTCCCTGACCTTATCCGCCAGATTAACGGCGAGCTCTCTTTCCGCCTCTTTTCCACTGAACAATTTTGGCCATTCCTTGATCATTGAGGCACAGGCAGCACATCCTGTAACGATGAAATCCGCATTTGCAGTTTCAAGGGCCCTGAGGTTTTGAAGGGCGAATTCTCTCGCGGTTTCCAGCGCACCCGCTGACCATGCAGGCATGCCGCAACATACCTGTCCCAGAGGGACCAGCACCTTGCCTCCCAGGCACCGGACCATGGCCTCAGCCGCCTCTGGATAGAGATAGTTCTGAATGCAGCCAAGGAAAAGGGCTATTCTGGGTCCCGGCCCGGAATCAACCCCGCAACCCGGATCAAGCAACCTGAAATGCCTCCTGGAAAGGGCCGGCATTTGCGCAAGAGAGGGCATTTCAAAATGAAGAACCTTTTCATCCCCTGAAGTCCGGCCCGTAAGGCCAAGCAGGCGCCAGACAAGGCCGCTCGTTCCCGGGATGCCGGTGAGGAGCTTTGCCAATAAGGGAGTCAGCCTGCGACTCCTGAGAATATTCCATAGCCACCAGGGAGTAGAAAGCCCCTTAGCATAGCTTGCCCTGGCGTTCCTGACCATGGCATTTATCTCCACCCCGGCAGGACATATGTTGCTACAGGCACCGCACTGGAGACAATCCTTTAAGGTCTCGAGCACCTTGACCGGAATGATATTCTTGCCGAGACCTTGAGCTTCCTGAGTGGAATTCGGGCCTTCGCCTATAATTTCCGCAATTAGTCTGTATTTCCCCCTGGGGGAAAAACGCTCGTGTCTGGTTACGTCATAGACCGGGCATACTGAAAGGCATGCACCGCACCTGACGCATCCGGTTCCGGCGCCACTTCTGTTACTGGATAACAGATCTTCAGTTTTCTGGATATCATTCAGGCTCTTTCACCTCTGGATCAGGATTTTTTCTTATTTGAAATTTTCTCCAAGCAACTGCCTCATCCACCAGCTTGCCCAGTGTTCTTTCAAAATGGCACCGGCAAGGGCCTTGGCCCCTTCTGATTTCAACCTGTCCCTGACATAGGGTATCCAGCGCGCTGCATCTCTGCTTCCGGTATCCAGATGTTCTTTAAGAGAAATCAACATATCAAGCTGATCTGCGTCATGGGCCAATATTGCCTCTGTTGTCTTGCAGTCCCTGAACTCGGACAGCAGATCCGCTATCTCCTCACCGCCCGGAAGTCCCTGGATCATTTCCGTGATTGCCGATTCCTCATCTATGGTCACATACCGCTTGTGTACCGCGTTGGCATCCCCGGTCCTTGCCTCGGGGAGATCGTGTACCAGACACAGCTTCAAGAGCCTTTCCATATCTACTTCGGGGATATCTCTTGCCAGCATCATGGCGCTCAGGATCACGCCAAACGTGTGGGCAGCCACTGATTCCCTGCCCTTTCCCAGAAACGGATAGCCCGTTCGCCACGTATGCTTGAGCATTGACCCTTCAAAGAGAAAACGGGCTATTCTCTCCCAATTCATCACTTTTTCATCCATAGTCCATCCATTGAGACCAAACGAAAAATCAGTGTCTCCAGCAGCACTCTTGGAGAAACCTGACCTCCCTTGAACTCAAGATCCATTTCGGCCATAGAGGCCAGCAAATCCAGCATCTGGTCCAGGTCAAAACCATGTACCTGCCTGCCCAATCTATAAAGTGCGTATGGATGAGCACCTTTCAGCACGGCAGGCGGAGTATCTCCCAAAATCTCCTTTATCTCAGGCAGCATCCTGTTTTTGAAGGTCCCGTACTCCAAGTTCTTAACTGCTTGAAGGCCTGGTCCATATTCAAAAACGGCCCTCAAGATTATCATCTTCCGCAGAAAATTTGCAACGGTCTTAAGTATTGCCAGGGGATGTATCCCCTGATCCAGCAGATAACCCAGGCTCTTGAGGCATTTGTCCAGATCCTTTTCTCCAATGGCACCGGTAAGCCTGTATAACTCTTCATCCTTGTGCCTTACAACCAGTTCGCAGACATCTCCGGCCTTTATCCTGGTCCTGTCTCCTGCCTGGGATACGAGCTTCTGGATCTCTGTCTTCAGGCCCACAAGGTCTTCATGGCCAACCCGTTCCATAATGGCCTCAATGGCCTTGGGCTCTATTTCCTTGCCCTTTTCCCTGACCGAACTCCTGATAAAGCTCCTTGCAAAATCTGCCCCGCTTTTCTTATCCTTCTTTTCTTTGTCAAGGTCTACTACAGGCCCGTGCTTTTTGAGTTCCTTGTACAAGGAGCACCTTCTGTCCACTATCTCGGATTCAATAATTATAACTGCGCGGGACGGGTCGGCCCTCCGGGCAAGCCAGGAGAGAATGCGATCCCCGGAGCCTGTATGTATGGGCTCTATACGTTTCAGGTATTCACCGTGCACTTCAAGAAATTCCGATAAATTCCTGATGGATAAATCCTTGGGCCAATCCAGGACCTCTTCCATCTGTCTCTGAGAGAGCCCCGCGAGTTCTTTTGCATCTATCCTCAAATCAGAGAAGACCCTGGAAACAAGCTCTTTTGCCCGGGCATCATCACCCGCTTCCATGGCCGCCAGGATCTTCTTCCATCTGGTCTTTGCAGTATCCGCGGATACCAGTAAAGGCGGGTCCTGCACTAAGACCACCCTGCGGCCAGGGGAAAAACCCCTGGTCTCCAGAAGCTCGAGCAACCTGCCCTCTGAGAAAAAATCAGGAGATAATATCTCGAAATTGAACCCTTTCGCCTCTTCAGAGACCAGGCAATCTATTAATCTATGTATCTGTGGATGAATAATAGGTCTGTCACCTATAAACAGATAGACAGGATAGACCTCTCCGGCCCCTGCCTTCTTAATGATCTCTTCGACCCGGCTGAGATATTTTTTCGATGTAAGACCCATGTTATTAATTTATATTCCTCACAGCAAAGCGCAGATTGCAATTAATCAGTTAATGTGCATTATAACAGATCCTGGCACTCAAACACCCGGCCATGTTTTACCTGACAGCCCATGACAGCCCATAAGCGTGATAATAACGCACATCCACTCGTTTTCCGTCTCCTTAAGGACCAGAAGCTGATCTTTCTCTTTAGCACATTTCTGGGTGCTGCTGCCACTGGAATCTTTTTTAGCAGCCTTAACAACTTCCTGGTGGATGTCTATGATATGAGTGCCGACCAAAGGGGAGTGCTGGAAACTATAAGAGAACTTCCTGGAATGTTGCTCATTGTGCTCCTGGCCCCTTTCAGTGCAATCAAAGAAGGAAAGATCCTGTTTGGGGCCACACTTATTATTGCCCTTGGCATTGTGGGCGCTGCCAGCCTCTCACCTGATGTCTTAAGGGTAACAGCCTGGCTGTTTGTCTGGTCTGTCGGGGCACATATGGTAATGACCATCAGGGAGAGCTTCTGTGTAGCCCTCAGTGAACCCGGGACCAGGGGCAGTCTATTCGGAATGGTCAGAAGCCTCAGAAGCCTTGGGACCATAGCAGGAACTGCTTGCATCTGGATAGGTATGGACATATTGGGGCTCGGATATGAAAAGCTCTATTGGTTTGCGGCCTTGATCACATTGCTTTCGGCCTTAGTCGTGCTTTTCATCAAGGAAAAAAGACATACGGGGACAAAACGCAGGCGCTTTGTATTCAGGGCAAAATATTCTCTTTTTTATTTGCTCGCCGTCCTGTTCGGTGTACGAAAGCAGATATTTCTTGTATTCGGACCATGGGTACTCATCAGGATATTTGATCAGGATGCACCGGACATGGCAAGGCTTTTACTGGTATCTTCTGTTGTAGGCCTGTTTCTGAAGCCGTACCTTGGAAAACTGATCGACATACTGGGAGAACGGACTGTGCTTATAAGTGATTCCCTCGCACTCCTAATAATTTGCGCCTGTTACGGCCTGGCAGAAACAACGCTCCCCCAACCTCTTGTCCTGCCGTGCCTGTTCACCTGCTTTATCCTGGATGACTGCCTGTTTTCCTTACGATCTGCCCACGTGACCTACCTTTCCAAGATAGTTGAATCGGCAGATGAACTGACGGCCTCCATATCCACGAGCTATTCAATTGAACATGTAGTGTCCATGATAGCCCCGATAATAGCTGGAGTTATCTGGGTGCGTTTCGGTTATCCATGGGTCTTTTTCATGTCTGCCGTAGTAGCCGGCCTCATGTTTCTTGTCTCGTCAAAATTGCCTCCCAAAACCGGTCGATAACGTTTATCACCCTTTTTAGCTACCAAGCTCCCTGGATCTCTCGGTTGCTGCCCTGACCGCATCCATTATTATTCCACGCAAGGCCCCCCGCTCCAGGACATGCAGACCCGCAACAGTGGTTCCCCCCGGACTGGTCACCATCGCAGTCAGTTCTGCCGGATGTCTCTCTGTATTCTGGCACATAAGGGCCGCCCCAAGCACGGTCTGGACCACCAAGTCCCGGGCAACGGTTCTTGGCAATCCTTCCCGCACTCCTGCGTCTATCAATCCCTCGATAAATGTAAAAACATATGCGGGTCCGCTGCCACTGAGCCCTGTGACTGCATCCATCAATGACTCCGGTACTACAACTGCTTTGCCCACTGCGTCCAATATCTCTCGAACCATATCCAGATCGCCCGGACCGGCGGCAGTCCCTTTGCACAGTGCTGCAGCCCCTGCCTGAACCAATGCGGGAGTATTGGGCATCACACGCACTACTTTTGTATCCTCAGGGAGTCTCTTTTCCAGAAAATGAACAGTTATTCCGGCAGCTATGGATACGACAAGATGATTGCTGCTCACAACCGGCCCAATTTCTTCAAGGACTGTGGACATAACCTGGGGCTTAACCGCGAGGATAATAATCTCGGATCCCTTGACTGCTTCCTTGTTTTCGGACGTAGTACTTATCCCGAATGTCTTCCCGAGATAATTTCTCCTGACTTCGGACAGATCAGATGCCGTGATTTGGCCCGGTTTTAAGAACTCTTTTGACAACAACCCCTTTATCAGGGCTTCTGCCATCTGTCCTCCACCAACAAATCCCAATGTCTTGAAAATTTTTTTTATTTTTTTCCTTGCCATCATCTATCATCTCCATATAATATTGAGCATATGCTTATTAATAAAGATTTGCTTTAAGCTTGACTTGGCAATTTCCAGCAGGTACAACATAAGACAGGTTCATAGGTTCATAGGTTCAAAGGTTCAAAGGTTGTCAACCTTGAACCCGGAACCTGGAACCCCTGTAAAGTAGACTATAACCTTTGAACCTTGAACCTGGAACCTGGAACCGATCACTTTAGAAAGTAATTATTGAGTATGTTTCGCGAATTCAGCCATAATTCATCGATTTATTCAAATTCACAAAATGAGGGCCTCATCATGCAAAAAAAATCGGAATTACAAGTCTTTCGTGAGTACCTTCAAAAAAACAGGCTGCGTTACACCCAGGAACGAGAACAGATAATAAGAGAGATCTTTGCCACCCATGACCACTTTGATGTAGACACACTTTATCTGACTATAAGGCGAAAGGGTATGCATATCTCAAAGGCATCCATATATCGCCTTCTTCCCCTTCTAATAGAAGCCGGCCTGGTCCAGGACGTGTTCTTTGAAGACGGCCACATGCACTATGAGCACATATATGGCCATGAACACCATTGCCACCTTCGATGTATTGAGTGCGGGAAGATCGAGGAATTCACAGACCCGAGATTAAATGACATCGAAAAGGACCTGGAAGAGCGTTTTGGTTTTAAAATACTGAATCATAAACTGGATGTGAAGGGATTGTGTCCTGAATGCCGTGAAAAAATCAAAAAAATGGCATGAAATCCCTTGACAAGTCCGAATCTTTCCCTTCTCTCCATGTAGTACTTGTAGAGCCGGAGATACCACCCAACACCGGCAGCATTGCCCGGCTTTGCGGGGCAACCAACTCCGTCCTTCACCTTATCCATCCGCTTGGCTTTAAGACCGACGACAGGAATCTCCGAAGAGCAGGCCTTGACTACTGGTCCAGTGTAACTGTCAGACATCACAGCAGCTTAAAGACCTTTATGCTTGAAAATGCCGGAGGTGACCTCCTTTATTTCTCAACCAGGGGTAAATATGTCTATACTGAAGCGGATTTCACGCCTGGATGCTATCTCGTCTTCGGGAAAGAGACCGAGGGGCTTCCTCCTTCTCTTATCAAGAAAAACATTGAAAGGAGTTTTTACCTTCCCATATGGGGTAAAGTGAGAAGCCTTAATCTGTCTAATGCCGTAGGGATAGTCCTTTACGAAGCATACAGAAAGCTTGGGATCTGGTAAGCGTCCACGGGGTGCTGCATCTGCTTTGTTGCCTGCCTGCCGGCAGGCAGGTCGGGCACTTGAAATACAGGGAGTATGTCTGCGCACCCTCGTGGACGCTTACAGTGCGGAATCAATCTTCTATGCTGAGATAAGGTATTAGCGCCCATCTCGGCTCAATGAAGTAATCACACCACTGGCTGACTGAGTCCCTCAGCTCTCTGTCTGCGGTGATCAGAAAGAGCTTTGCATCGGGTTTATCGGCATCGAGTTCTTCCATTCGGGACCGGATGTAGATATCCGCTCTCTGGTTCTCGAATCTGGCATCTGTGTAAACCACTATCAGGCGCCCCCGCTCCTCTATCCAATTACGTTCTTCCTGGCCGTCAAAGACAAGTTCTACCCTGTTCCAGTCCTTTGCCCTCAGCTCCCAGAGCTCAATAAAACGATTTCTTGCCCTGGTGAAGTTCTGGCTGTCAAGTATTGCCCATTCGGCAGAGGTCTTTATTGCATTATAGCCATCCACCAGCAGGACGGATTTTGAACACAGATCGTGGTGCTTCAGTACAAAGGCCGAAAGGTTTGAAATATCATCCACTTTGTGCGGAAGGATGCGCACAGGCGGATGCTTGGCCAGCATACATGCCTGCCAAATCTTTCTCCTTTCGGCCAAAAGCATCCCTATGCTGCGCTGCAAAAAGGCCTTTTCCTCCTCATTGAGTAATGTCCCAATAGGTGAACGTCCCACCTCTGCCAAAAATGCCTCAAGCTGCCTGATCCCCTCCTCATTCACCTTAAAGGTCCTTGCATGCCCAAGGAGACTTCCTGCCAGAGGAGAGCATGCTTCTTCTGCACCCGGAAGCATCTCTCTCCAGCGGGCGATCTCAAGCTGCAGGTCCTCTCTGGCCTTCAGCAGTGACTGGGCCGGAACGAGGACATCGCTCAGGGCCCTCTCAACCTCCTCATACTTGGACTCCAGCTTTTTGAGCCTGGCAGTCACCCTGGAGCGGGTACCGTATCTGGAGTCCAGATGGCTTTGAGCGGTAAGGGCACTTTCCACCCTTTGCAAGAGATCTTTGCTTCCGCCCTCTTTCATGGAGTCTTTCCATAGTTCTTCCTCGCACATGTCACAGTTACAGAACTCCCGGTAAAAACAGGCAACCCTTGCCTCAATCTCTGACTCCATTTCAGTCTCATAGGCCTTTATACGCCCTGACTGCTCCTTCAGCTTCTCTTTGAGGTTACTGATAAAGGATTCCTGTTCCAGGCACTTGGCCTCCAGCTCCCTGATTCCGGTCTCCAGCTTTTTTCTTGCCTTTTTCTGTCTTATTCCATCCTGCTCTGCCTTCCGCAGCCTGGCCGACAGCTCTTCAAGCCTGATCCGCTGGCTTTCCAATACCTCTGTATCTGAAGGATCCCTGAGTTCCCGGGGCCCCAGGAGTCCTGAGAACTCAGCCCATGCCTCCGGCAACAACTCCTTAGAGCCGGCCAGTTCTCCTGTCCATATGGACCTTGTCTTTAAGGCCCTCTCGCCCCTTTTGGCCAGACTGATACGGTCGTCCAGGGCAAAGGCAACGGCTAAGGCAGGATCTCCTGTTCCCTTTATGAGCTCTCTCCAGTTGACCATCAGCCAGATCTCGTCGTGAACTTCGATGACCTCTGCCCATCTGAACCACCTGCCATGGGGAAAGGATATAATGAAAAAGGCACTCCTCGCCCATCTCGAGGACACAAGAAGTGATACCAGCCTGACTGAAATGGCCTGCTTGATGCCTGGCTTTTGTATTGAATTATGAGAAATCCTGAACCCGGAGAGCGCGGCCTGGCCTTCCGGGTCTTGCTGTATAGCCCGGGCAAAACGCAAAAAGGCCTGGGGAGTGAGTTGAGAAAGCAGCCAGCTTGACGCCTCCTCGCTTAGTTGAGGCGGATTCCACTCATCAAAGATCTCAATGGCCTCTTGCTCTGACATACGCCTTAATCAAAATCTCTTCCGGCTGTCCAGCAACAACGTCACCGGACCATCATTAACCAGATGCACCTTCATGTGGCTCTGGAAACGGCCGGTCTTCACCTTGATACCTTTGTCCCTGATCATATCGGCCACGAGCTCATAGAGCCTGTTGGCCTCGCCAGGAGCAGCGGCCCTGACAAAGGACGGCCTTCTTCCCTTCCTGCAATCCGCACACAAAGTGAACTGTGATACCAGAAGCAGTTCTCCTCCGATATCAGCTAACGAGAGGTTAAGGCGGCCGTCCTTATCATCAAAGACCCTGAGATTCAAACATTTTTCTGCTATTAAGGCCGCATCAGCATCGGTGTCATCTGATTCCACTCCAAGGAGCACAAGGACTCCCTTGCCGATGCGTCCTATGATCTTATCGCTCACCTCAACCCAGGCCTCACTGACCCTCTGCCAAACCGCTCTCATGATTACTTTTTCATATTTAAGTAGAGCCGTTAGCTGTTAGCGTTTAGCTTTGAAAAATCAAGGCATTATGTTAATTTGTAATAGCAGAACATCCTGTAATCATAAAACTAATAGCTAACCACTAAAGGCTAATTGCTCAATTTAGGTCATAATAGTTTATAATGGTCTCAAAAAACAATAACGGCAAAAATCGTAAATATTCGGTGAGCCCGTTATATCCTGCCTTGAAGCGGTTACCTTTTTCCGGGTTTCAAGGCTCACTCATCGCAGACCGAAAGAGGCAGTGCAATTTGGTCCGCGGTTGAAACCCTGCAAAAGGCAAACCGCTTCTGCGGCAGGGCACGGATGGCAACTTCCACAGCGAACCGCGGGTTCACCGGATATTTACCAAAAATCTATGACTCAAGACGTAAAAAAATCAGTTTCATATTTACCAGAAATCTCATCTGAAGTCACGGAGGGCTGTCTCAGGGATTACGGTATAAAGGTCCTCCAGCCCAGGTATGGGTACCGTTTTTCTGTAGACTCGCTACTGCTTGCGGACTTTGTCAGGCCCAGAAAATACGATCATATCCTGGACATTGGCACAGGATGTGGGGTCATAGCCCTGGTCCTTGCCAAAAAACACAGCAATGTAAAAATAACCGCCCTTGAGATACAGAAAGATCTTGCCGAAATCGCGGGAAAGAATATCCGTTTGAACCATCTGGATGGACAGATCACGGTTGATGAATTGGACTTAAATAGAATACCGGAAGTATTTTCTGCGGGCAGTTTTGACCATGTGGTGGCCAACCCGCCTTACAGGTCTCCGGTATCCGGCAGACTTTGCAAGAACTCCCAGGAGACCCTTGCAAGGCACGAGATCCTGACAGACCTTGACCAGATACTCTCCGCAGCCCGTTATGCACTCCATCCCGGAGGCAGGATAAGCCTTATATATCGTGCTGACCGTGCCGCCAGGCTTTTGGCCGGCATGCATGAGCTGAACCTTGAACCTAAGAGATTGAGAATGATTCACCCCGACCTGAATCTGCCTGCCAAACTGATCCTGGTTGAGGGATGTAAAGATGCAGGAGAAGAGCTCAGGATCTTGCCACCGATTTTTCTGAACAGGCCATGATTCCGCTCAAAATACTCCATTTGCTTCGCTGCTTCGATTTCCTCGCCTGCCTTGTGTGTTGCACCTGTCTGCCGTATCGGCACAGGCAGGCCTCGGGCTTTTTGAAAGGAGGAAATCGGATCACTTAGATGATCCGGATGCGTCGCAATCCCCTCCTGATCGGGTCAACGGTTCTCACTGATTAGGTAGAGGATGATATCAAGCAGGACAGAATTCCGGATACCTGCCCCCCATCCAGTCGGCCGGGCTAAATTCAAGTTTTGTAGTCTTTTGAAGCCTTTTTCTTTTTGTTGGAAGATTCGAGAAAATGTGCACTGCATCCCGATGCAGGATTTTCTCTGTCTGCTCCGAAGCATAAAGCATATAGAATGATCTCAGCAGACGATCGTGTGTTTCCCCAATAGGCTCCTTATCATTTTCCCAACGGGAAACGGTTGACGCTGTAACACCCAGGGCTTGCGCCATTTCTTTAGCTTTCATATGGAGTTCTTTACGGATAAACTTGACTTCCTTGCCGGTTAGAAGGCCTTTTTTGCAACATAATTCTCTCCCGAGAAGTAGATGTAATTCCTCCATCATGGGTATGGACACAAATGTTTCACTACAGGCTTTGCACTTATATTGGTTAATGCCAAAAAGTACGACGTTATCCAGGCCGGATTCCGTATAGTGATAGGGTTTGTTCTTATTGACCTGGAGTTCCCCTCCGCATTGGAAACAGGTCTTACTCATTTTTTTCTGTCCCTCCTAATACCGTCACCAATAAAAAGGATCGAAATGCATGTACCACTCCTCTGAAATCCCCCCCTTTTTTCTACGAAGCTTACTCCCGCTTTTCCTGATTTTTTAATTCCTATTAGTATCTTAGTAATTATTTTCGCGTTTTTTCCGGCAGAAAATTCTGAAACACAATCACGAAAACACGAAAGATTGAAAGCACGAAATAAAACAACATTCAGGCTTTCGTGTCTTCGTATTTTCGTGCTTTCGTGATCAATTTTTTTTATCTTCAAACCTTTTGGTTCCGGCTTGTCCGGGTTAGGTCTATTAAGTAGATATCAAATATTTGATCCATGCGCAACAAAATTGGGATCTTTTGTTTACTTTTCGGAAATATTTTGAGGGAAGATTAACTAATAGCTTGGAACATCTGCTTTGCAGATAAGTCCAAGCTATCAGATTTTCAGCCAATCGTTTCCTTCGACATACCCACCCTGCGCCCCCAACCCCAGGGCCTTGGCAGGGTACGTATCTGAGCTCGACAGGTATGTCATTTGAAGAAACCGGTCTACTCGACATCACTCGGTCTGTACCCCAGAAGCGGATCGATCACCGGGGCGTAATGCTCAGGAATAGGTATGGGAAAAGTCACGATCTCATATATGCCAGCCATCTCCCGCAGAACAAAATAGCCTGTTCCCACGAAAAGGCCTGAGATGTATCCGGAAGCACATCCGGTGTCAAAAGCCCTTTTTACGATCTGCTTGGGGATCTCCACCACACCGAACGCCGTATTCACGACACCCCGGCCGAGCTTATCGAAGGCGAGCACAAAAGCGTTGTCCTCATAAACGTTACTGTTTATCCACTCGCCTTTCTGCACGCACTCTTTTTCTCCTGCCTGTGCCTGTCCTGCCATTTGGATACACGCAATTGCACAACAAAGCATAATTACTAACGATTTCAATAGACTGTCCTCCTTTCCGCAGAATCCTCTATAAGGAAACACATTCTATATTGATTTTCCATCTCCATAAACTAAATTTTTCAAGTTTTGGAAGGCGGAGACTGCCCCATTATTAATTCGAAGTAATTTTCATCCCCGAGCTTTTTGTATTTCCATCCATTCTTGTTGTTTCTGCTCATCACCCATTCCCCCCTTCCAACAACTCCCGCATCCCAGCCTACGCCAAGCGCAGGGTGGCAGGCAGGTCTCCACTCAGCTCCGCTTCGATTTCTTCCACGGTCGGCAGGCTGGATTTCAGGTCGTCCGGCAGGGCGCGGGTGAGTTCATACTCGGATACGCCGATGGGCTTTTGAATGTCGCACAGGCCCCAGGGGATTTTTGCAACAAATTGCTACAAATTTTTGTAAGGTTTGCTGTCTGCCAATTGTGCCACAGGCTGTGGCATAATCAGGAAACAGACATAGTTAGCGTTCATTGGCCTTTCCTTTTTTCCGGCAATTCCTGCAAAACCTGGCTTCCTTTTTTGGTCAGCCTGTATTTCTGCAGTCGGCTTTTAGGCTTCCCGGGAATGGTGTATTCCACATATCCTTCACGCAACAGTTTGGCCATCAGGTCATTGAGATAGCGGGTCGGCTTGATTTTCCCTAACCGCTTTGCAATTTCCGACTTGGAGAAGGGCTTTTCTTTCAGGAAAGAGATAACCTGTACGGCCATTTTCGACTCTACCCCTGACTCTACCCCTGACTCTACCCCTGACAGGGCCTTTTGGCCATCTGTCTGTATACGATGCGGTTTCGCCAGATAGACGGTGAAGCGCAGGCGCATGCCGATCTCTTCAATTTTCGGCTCCGGCAGGCCCAGGCTTCCGCAAATATACGGCGCACGCCGGTGCCCCATTGTTCGATTAGGTTAAGTTCTTTGAAAACGCGGGCGATTACCGGATTGCGAATACGGGAGGTGCCTTGTTTCATCTCTTCGATGGTCAGGCCGGGCAGGAGAATACCCATGCTTTCCACTTCAATGCGGTCATCTAAAAAGACGACCCGGATGGGAGCACCACGTTGAGAATAGTCGCTGTGGACAAGGGCATTAATGATCACCTCACGCAAAATCCCCAGGGGAATACTCCAGACATCCCTGCGCCGCACCTCGGAAAGGTCCGTGCTGCGGTAGGCGTGCTTTTTAAGAAACAGCATGATCTCGTCCACGGCTTTCGGCAGCAGTGTATCAATATCGATATGGTCGAAGATGTCGATTTTCTCAGTGCCGATGAACCGTCCGCACTGCACCCAGCAATCGGGAAAATGGAGAAAACGTGACGAACACACAAAATTTCCACCGACACTTTCTCTGTTTCTCCGGTAGGTATGGGACAGGGAACGGATAAGCAGGAGGTTAAGCCATGGGCATCAACGAACTTTTTGACGGAATCGCCAAGGTTGTCGAGCGGTTTGCCGAGGAACTTGCAGAGCAAAGGTTGCAGGAAAAGACCTGCCTGCGCCGGTGCTCCGGCAGGCAGGTGTCTCGAACCGGACGAGGTCCGAAAGTGAGACCTGAGAAAACGGAGAATGAAGGCGGGAAAGAGAAGGAAATTCATCCCGATTTCTTAAAATCGGGGTAATCGTGAGGTGATCCAACGGCGGCAAGAAGCGCCGTAACCCCTTGCTACAAAAAGAAAAACGAACCTTCCGACATGCCGCTTGCGGCAATCGGACCGGTTCGTTTCAATTTCAATGGTGGAGGGCTCGCCGCTTTCCGGAAATCCAGTCTCCCCAGCGCCGACACATCAAAAGCCCTTTATTTACAATACGTTGAGAGCTTCCGATTGCCGTTCTCCGCGTCCCTGCGCGGGAAATGTTTTTCTCCACATTTTCCCCAAACAGAGAATGGACGTGGGTTCGATTCCCGTTGCCATATCAAAGGGGGGTGATATCATAACCCAGGTCTCCAGTTCAACAACAAACACCCAAAAAATTGAGCACTTGGTGTCATAGATCCTGGCCTCTAGACGGCAATGCCCCCGGCAACCGGCACCCTCGAAATGACGGCGGTGGAGGAAATCTATATTCCTGCTATCCCACGTACCCAAATCTGCTTAGCGAGGTCTCGCCAAATCAGCATAAAGTTCTGCTATACCGGACAGATGACGTAATTTATCAGCGAAAACTATTGCATCTTCCCTGCGACCGAGTCGAGCCAGTTTTTGTAAAAGTGTCTTCAGTTTATCTTCAAAATCAAACGATGGAGTGTAGTTTTCGAGAAGCTTCCCAAAAACGGTACAAACCTCAGCGGGGCTGAAATCAACCAACCGGACTAGTTCATTGACAAAAAAATGCTCACCATGCCCTCGTACCACATAAGGTGCAACTGTGAGCAGCCATTTTTTTTCTTTTTCACCAATCGCTTCGAGATAGCAAATCAACAAGCTCAAGCTGGACAAAAGCCTCTCTGAGGCATCCGAGACAATTTGAGGCTGTGAGATGCATTGAACCCAGAAATCAAGTATCCTGCGCACTTGCTCTGGTCTCAGCTTATGATCGCGGACACTCCAGAAAAAGCGACTGATAACTTCGAGATCATCTATAAGGTTTGAACCGAACAGATAGTCAAATCTTGGCGAATTGAGTTCTTCGTCGCCCCACAAATAGGCCAGTGCTATTCTTTCTAGTAGGTTTTCTCTGGCATGGGGACCTTTGGCCTCAGAGCGCAGAGCCTTATCTATTACTTTATTTTTTAGCAGTAGCGCATAGACTCGTTTTGTCGCAGGGGCGTAGGCCAGCCCCTCAAGCGCACATGCGAAGTTGGCAGGGTAATCGATCGAGAATATTTCGGTGAAATGACTTTCGAGCCATTCATGGTTGAGGTAATCTAAATTCGCAAGGTATGCGCCTGCGAGTGTCGAAAATTCATAGTTTGCATCTTTACACTTGGCGAGTTCATGCTCGAAAGCGGATTTCATTTCGCTCCACGCCCGCTTGTGCGTGCCGTCCTGTTTATCGGCCACCCGACAGCATCTCAGCGCGTGGCTGAAAAGGGCCTCAATAGCCTTCCCCTTTGGTGAATTGATAGCCTGAAACATGGCGTCCTCTTTGGGATCGCTCTCTGCCTCTGCCTTTTCAAGCAAGGTTTGAATCAGAGACCAAGTCCGCGGTAATAACTCTGAAGCATAGGCTTTGGTATCATCATGTGTGCCAGCCCGCAGGAAATCGGCAATCAGCGGCGGGATCCAATCCCGATTCGGAGTGAGATCCTGATACTGTATGACCTGTTCCGACCAGAATTCTGGCGAGCCAATGAGTTTGTCAAAAAAAGTGATCAGCTCGGGCCAAGCGTGGGCCCAAAAATCCAGTGCATGATTTTCTAGTGGGGCATCCCAGAGTTTCTTGAAACCATTGATGACCCCATACTGGTAAGGTCGCTTGGCTTCATGAAATACAGGCAGAATTGACAAAAAGCTCTGTGGATCGCTGCTCACTGCCTCTTCGAGTGTATCTACTAGAGCGCTTATTGTCGGCCCTTTCCAGTGATATTGGTAGTGTAAAATATTTTGTGTGAATTCTGAAAGGGTAGAAAAAGGCACTTTTTCTTGTAATGGTTTTGATCACCAAAAAATCAAACCGAAAGGAGAAGTGCCATGAACGTAGAAATCAGTGTACCG
>PQXD01000007.1:86231-104998 GCA_003194485.1 Deltaproteobacteria bacterium | reverse complement strand
TTATTGATGGAGTCAATTTTAACATGCGCATTGCTCGGGACATTGAGACCGTTCCGATTCTGGCAGCTATTGGTGTTACAAAAGCAGGTCACAGGTTGGTATTAGGTCTCCAGTCCGGTGATAAGGAGTCGGCCTCTAACTGGCGTGAGTTCTTCAAGGATTTGAAGGTAAGGGGTCTTGATCCCCAGAACGTCACCCTGGGCATCATGGATGGCCTGCCTGGCCTTGAGGCCGTATTCAAGCAAGAGTTCCCTTCGGCAAAGGTACAACGTTGTCAAGTCCATGTGGCCAGGAACGTATTGGCCAAGGTACCCAAGAAGCTCAAGGGAGAAGTAGCGGATGATTTAAGGTCCATCTTCTATGCCTCTTCAAGAAAGAAAGCCATGGAGTTTTTCGAGCAGTTTAAAAAGAAATGGAAGGATACCATTCCTTCTGCTGTATCCTGTCTTGAGAGATCCATCAATGCCTGCCTGACCTTTTTCAGCTTTCCTGAAGAGGAATGGATATCTCTACGGACCACTAATATCATAGAGAGACTAAACAAGGAATTTAAACGCAGAACGAAACCTATGGAGATCATCGCTGGTGAGACTGCCTGTTACCGTCTCCTGGCCTTTATCTCTCTGAGAATGGAATTGCATTGGAGATCAAACCCAATAGGAAAAGTGCGTAACAACCTGCCTTTTCTCAAAGAATTGGCCTATGAGAAATTCACACAAAAAAGTTGACAGTACCCCAGTGATTCATCTGCTCGAAGGCGTTAAGCTTTGCAACCAAGCTACCATCGTCCGCGAAAAGAATCAACTCTTCGACCCGGTAGGGGCTTGGGCCTGGCCCCAACGACGACTCCATATAGGTGTGAAAATCCGGATGCTCACTGAGTCGTCCCAGTTGGAGATCTGAATCAAGCTCTTGGAACCATGTATCTGCTGGTTTATAACCCTTTCCTACCAATGCCGAAAGCCAATTGCGTATGTGTCTCAAGTGACGTTCTCGATCTTCTCCCTTGGTGGGTTGCGGGAGGCTGCGGATGGCTTCCAGCGTCGCTTCCTTCTGCTCCTGGGGCATCTCCGCGAAATGATTTCTCAATAAGCCATACAGTTCATGCAGATGGCCGGTGTCGAAGGGGTTGGCGGTATCCAGCAAAAGCGCATAATCCTGCCCCAATACGTCCCATCGTACATTTAGAAGATAAATGGCGATGCGGCGTACGATTTCCAATTCGTTCTGCAGTAAGCTCTTGATGAAAGCCCTGGCATCAGATGGGGCATGGTCAAGCCATCCAAGCAACACGTCTCGAAGCCCCACGACAAAGATATTCTCTGCTGATTTCCAGGAATGATTTTGTGGGTGTTCCTCTACTGCGGGCCGGAAAAGCCAGCTTGGCAGTTTGTGTTCTACATGACCAAATACCTCTTGTACTCTTTCAAGAAATAGCTTGCAAGCGTTCCTGCCTGTTTTTGCGCCAAGCGTACGCGCATGATGATCGATAATTTTCTTCAAGTGGTAATCATCGACGATTGTCATAGGTTTTTTTCCGGTTTTACCGTAACTTGTCTCATCGACCCATTCGATGGCGGTGCAATGGCGCAGTATCACGCAGGCCTTGCTCCGGGCTTCCGGCTGTTCGTTCTCAAGAGAACGTTGCAATAACCCCTTACTCAAGGCATATGCCACAAGACTCCGATCATAGCGGCTCTTGAGCCAGATCGGGATCAAATCGAGATCGTCCTTTGTAACAGCAGTTGTGGGAAGCAACCCAAGAATATCCGCAAACATTCGCCATGTATGATAGTTGTCCCGATCGCTGCCGTCCGGCTCCTGCGCTCGGCTTACGTTGCGCACCACCTGCATCACCTTGTTCGCCAATAAAAGATCGTGTCTCTCGTCTGCCCGTTTTGCAACCGCCGCTAAATAGTCCAGCGCAGCCCAGTACGGAATCCGGACGTACCCCGGTTCGTCAGCAGGTTGTGGGGCGGGGTTTTGCTTTGGATCAAAGAAACACTCTTCCTGTAAGACGTCAAAAAAGATTTCGAAGTCCTCGCGCCTCTCTAACAGTAAGCGGAAGCCTCGCTGGGCGTGCTCAGGGTTTTTCTTCATCAATTTGATGAAAGATTCCTCCTTTGCAGTGAGCTTAGTCATCCAGTAGCTCCTCCATATCGTGGAATTCTTCTAGGGCCAGAGGAGTCTTGGCTTGTAAAGCCTGAGAAAGGTGCTCCAATACATCCAGGAGTTGATCCCAATTTTTCTGATCCCTGGAAAAAGGAAGTAGCTCGATACCACATTCCAGATAATAGCGTTTTAGTCCTCGCATGAGATGCTGCTCATGACTGAAAAAACCCTGCAGAAGGTAATGGCGGACCTCGTCTCGGAGGCCCTCTGTAAAGCGCGCTTTGAGTATGATGTACTCTAGGATCTCCAGTTCTTCCAATCCGTAGCCTATAAACAGTGCCGTCCTGTGCGCAAAAAGGTACTCAAGAAACGTCAGTACGCGGTTTTCCTTTTCCGGGTCGTTTGCAGCATCACGGTCGTTGGCATAATGACGCACATAATCCCCGGTGGTCAGGATCATGCCGTCCGGTTCGCAAAGCGCCCCGTGCAGGTGGATCACGCAGTTTGACTCGTTCAAGCGAGCTGGGATAAACTTATGAACATGATGAATATTTTTCTTGGCTTGGGAATTGTGGGTGGCGTAAGACCATTGACTTCATGGTCTGCGAGCTCAGGAGTGGCCCAGTCAGTATCCAACCATTCATCGTAATTGGTGGTAACAAAGGTTTTGGCGAGCTTCGACAGTAGAGTGTATAGCTTCTGCCCCTTGGCATGATCAGGCTTACCAGAGGGATGAAATAGTTTTTTGTAGTCGATGAATACCCGGTGTTCATCGGCGAGCGTGCGCACAAGGGAAAGTTTGACGCGCGAGGGAAGCACTTTGATCTGGGCGAGCTCGGCGTGGGTTAGCTTTCCCTGCTCCACCAGTTGGAGGAGCATACCATCGGCGAACTCGTTCCAGCCGGGGCAACCGGCCAGGCGCGAGGCACCTGCGCCTATAAACGGGACCAGTGTGCCGCGCTCAGCTGCCTCACGTAGCCCCGGAGGGATATGCGGTTTGGGTAGAATGGCATCACTCATGCGTGTGCGCTCCTAGTGTCATCCGATTTATCGCATAGAAGAGTCATGTATAGGAATATCTATACTGTACCCCGTTTCCCGCAGGACCCAACGGTGAACTTCGCACCTCGTGGCCCGAACGAGAGCGATCCACCCGACTTGCTCAAGTTCAGGGTCACTCCTGGTGCAATCCTAATTCTTCGCCAAAAGCGGAAGCTCATTATAGTTACTCCTCAGATTACCACTTTTTCCAGACGTTCCTTGCGTTTTTCCCAGTCCGGCAGAATTCGCCCGAGAAGGTGGTAAAATTTTTTATCATGGTGTGGATAGAGCAGATGACACAGTTCATGTATGATCACATAATCGATGCAGTGGATCGGGGCCTTGACGAGCTCAGTACTCAACATGATGACGCCATTACCGGAACAGCTACCCCATCGTTTCTTCATGCGGCGGTAGCGCACTTCCGGTTCCGATGCTCCCATCCTCACAAAGGTCGGCAGGTACTGAGCAAGCCGCCTCGAGAGCAAGTTCTTGGCGTGTGCCAAGTACCAATTGAGCATAAGTGCTCTGGCTTTTTCTCTTTTGTTTGGATCAGGCAATTCCATTTCAAAAAAACGACCGATCAGCCGCACTCGGGCTATCTTGCCATGCCGTACTCTCAAACGATATTGTCGGCCTAAATAATAGTGAGTTTCACCAGAGACAAATTTGCACTCCGGGGGCAGGGGCTGAAACCGCTCAAAAAAATCAAGCTGCCGGGCTATCCACGACGCCCGCTTTTCCAATCGCTGACGAATAACTTTCAGTTCATATCCGGCAGGTGCTTTTGCTATGATTCGGAGGTCTGGATGCACCGTAACGGAAAGGCGTTTGCGATCGCCCGTCACAACATCAACAACGAGCTGTCTTTTTCCATATGTTAGGCAGATATCTGTCATGATTTCTAACCACGAAATACACAAAACACACAAAAATAAAAAAGCGTCGTTGCATTTCGTGTGGTTCGTGGTTTATTTTCTCCTGACCCTGGCAATATCCAGACACTGTTCCATAATCGCATCTATCTCCTCGAACGTAATTTCGATGCCGGTTTGATCTTTGAAGTCGAAAAGAAGGTCTTCGATCTCGTTCCTCATACGATTTTGCGTGTCTATGTCACTGGTCCAATTAACAATACGATTTCGTTCAACGACTTCATCTATAGCCAGCGCAGCGCCTGCAAGAGCGTCTTCGAATTTCGTTTCACTACTATCAAACCGTGCGAGGATTTCCTTAAGCGTTCCAAAATAAGCCTTGGCAACGTCATGACTTTGGAGTTTATCCGGAATGCGGTCCCCGGTACGGTTGAGCACAGCGTTCATAATCTCCGTAACCTTCCTGAGATACTCGTTTGCCTTGATCCGCTCTTCCCTGAAAGCCGCAATCGTCTCCCTTAGCAATTCGGAAAACCGCTTGTAAAAAGCTGGATCTTCCTGCATGCGGTCATGGATTGTTCGGGCGGTACGATGGGCTATTGTGTCGGCTTTGGCCGCAGCATTCGGAAGTTTCTCCACTTCCTTGGCAAAGGCATCCTTGTCAAAGATATTAACCAGCGGGGTAATTCTCTCTACCTCTCCGGTTCCGACATGAGTGTCTAAAAGCTTCTGGATCTTTGGTTCGTATTCGCCAAAATCCACGACCTCCGCATATCGCCGCCTTACCGCAGCCCGGAGCTTGGAGAAAAATTTCAGATCTGCCCGATAACGGTTCAACTTTTCCGGCCCGGTTTCCTCCAGAAACTTGACACTGGACAGGGCTATGGCAAGAGTTTTTGAAAAGGCTGACAAACGTTCATAAAATTTCGCGCGCAGCTCTTCATCTGCGAGCAGCAGTTCGTACTCTTCCTCATCCTGCCTGTTCTTAACTTCTTTAAATGTATCCCACAGGATCGAGTGCTTCTGGGGGAGCGTTGCTGTCTCCACGCTCACATCAGTAAGAATATCCTTAATGTCTTGGGCATCAAACTCAGGTAAAGTGCTGTAGAGGTCAAGCGCGTGGTCGAGGTTTTCCAAAACCCCACGATAATCGAGAATATATCCAAATTCCTTGCCGTCACACAGCCGGTTGACCCTGGCTATGGCCTGCAGCAAGGTATGATCTTTAAATTTGCGAGTCAGGTAAAGAATCGTATTCCGGGGAGCGTCAAATCCGACGAGCAGTTTGTCCACCACAATGATGATTTCAGGATGTTCCGCGTTTGTAAACGCGTTGATGACCTGCTTGTTATACTCTCGTTCGCTGCCGAACTTGCTGATGGTCGCTTTCCAGAAACGCTGCACGGCCAGTTTATTCTCTTTATACAGATCCTCTTCTCCTTCCCGTTCATCAGGGCCCGAAATCAGCACTTCGCTTGAGACCATGCCGAATTCATCCAGATACTTTTTATAGAGCAATGCAGTGGCCTTGTCCTGTGCCACCAACTGCCCCTTAAAACCCGTCCCCTGCCAGTTGTCGCGAAAATGTTCACTAATATCCCAGGCAATGGCCATAACCTTCTGTGCAGCCTTGTTCAACTGATCAGTGGTGGAGAATTTCTTTTTCAGGTCCGCAGCCTGCTCCTTACTGAGATTTGCCGTGATCTTATCAAACCAGGCATCTATCCCCTTTGAATCAACATACTGTTCAACATGCCTGCCCTCATATAAAAGGGGTACAACAGCCTTGTCTGCCACCGCCCGGTCGATGGTATAGATATCAATCAACCCGCCGAACTTCTCGACCGTGTTTTTATCCTTCTTCATGACCGGTGTGCCTGTGAATCCGATGTAACAGGCATTGGGCAGCACCCGGCGCATTTTGGCATGACGCGGACCGTACTGTCCTCGATGCCCCTCATCCACCAGGACAAAGATGTTGGGATCATCATTGCGTACGGCGTGACGACCGACCGCCGCTTCAAACTTGTCAATAATCGTAGTAATAATGCGTTGCTTGTTATCTTTCAGCATATCCGACAGGTGCTTGCCGGTTCTGGCCTGCTCCACCTCTTTGCCGCAATGATGGAAGGTCCTGTAGATCTGGTCGTCCAGATCAACCCGGTCGGTAACCAGAACGATCTTGTAGTCGGAGATGTCGGGACACAGGGCAATTGACTTGGCGAGCAGCACCATAGTCAGCGACTTGCCGCTGCCCTGGGTGTGCCAAACTACGCCACCCTGTCTGCGTGCGGTTTGCTGCCCGCACAGGCAGGCGCGTCGCCACCCTGTCTGCGTGCGGTCATGCACAGGCAGGCCGTCACGGTCACGGAGCCGGATGCGCTCTATAATCTTCTTCACGCAGAAATACTGCTGATATCGTGCGATCTTCTTGACACCGGCATCAAACAGAATAAAGCGGTAGGTCAATTCAAGGAGTCTTTCAGGACGGCACAGCGCGTAAAGAGTACGGTCCTGCTCGGTGACCAGCCGCTCAAGCGTACCGTATTCAACTGGCCTCTCCCGCACCATCCATTGGTTTTCCATGAACAGCCTGTCTACCTGTTCTTCCGCCAGAGAAATACTCACAAGGCGTTGCAATTCCTGTTCAAAACGGGTGCCTTCTTCCCGCCAGACAGACCAAAACTTCGCCGGTGTTCCCGTGGTTGCGTACTTGGCCTCATTTTTGGACAACGCCAGAAGTAGCTGCGAATACAGAAACAGGTGGGGAATTTCATCATCCTTCTGGTTGCGTATCTGCTGGGAGATGGCCTCGCCTATCGGGTCCTTAATGTGCGGCGACTTGCATTCGATCACGCAAAAGGGAATGCCATTTACAAAGAGTATGATATCCGGCCTGCGGGTCTGGTGACTGCCGGTCCGCTCGACGGCAAACTCTTCCGTGACATGAAAGACGTTGTTCTCGGGATGTTCCCAGTCGATGTAGTGCAGGGTAAAACTCTTGATATCGCCGTCCACTGATTGCTGCAGGCTTTTTCCCAGGCAAAGCAGGTCGTAAATCTTCTCATTTGTACGCACCAGTCCGTCGAATGGGATTTCTTTCAGTGCCTGCAGAGCGCTTAAGATATTGCCCTCGGTAAACGGCAGCTCCTTGCCCTTGAATCTGACTCGGTTGTGTTTCCGCAGCCAGGGGACAAGAATACCCTCCAGGAGCACGTTGGACAGTTTGCCGCCCCGAAGTTTTAGTGCCTCATCCGGCGAGAGGTATTGCCATCCCAGATTCTGCAGCAGGTGCAAGGCGGGGAGCTGGGAGATGGCGTCTTCGGTGTATCGCGGAGATTTTACAAATTCAGTCATCCCGTACCTCCCGTCGGCCGCCTTTGTCTGGCCCGATACATGGTTCACGAACCGCATCCATATTACGGCCAGGATTATTGCGGTCGAATTCCCATTTCACGGGGTTTTCGATGATATATTGCCGAATACGATTTAATTCTGATTCATTACGGATAATGTGTTCCCAATAATTGCGTTGCCATAATTTGCCATTAAATCGCGGCCATACGTTTTGTTTGACACCGTCCACATATCGTTTCGTCGTCATTGTTTTGAACCGGTGAATCACATCCGGCAATGACAACGTAGGGGCAACCCCCTGTGGTTGCCCGATTTTCTGTGGTTGCCCGATTTTCTGTGGTTGCCCCTCACCCTGTGGTTGCCCGAAATTATGTGGGTGTTCTGAATTTTGTTTTTGCACGGTATCGCAGAATTGCAATTTATCGCGGGGTTGCAATATATTGTCAGGGCAGGCACAGGGGATTGTTTCGGTTTCAGGGCAGGCACAGGGGCCTGCCCCTACGATGACAATGATGCCGTGAATGTGGTTCGGCATGATTTGAAATGCGTCAATATCAACGCCGGTATAATATTCCGGTATTTCATCCCAAACGGTTTGAATCATTCCGCCCGCATCATTCAATCCCATTTCCCGGTCAATAATTTCCCCAAACAAACACGCGCGGTTCTGCGTGCATATCGTCACAAAATATGCGCCGGATTTTGAATAATCATATCCCCGCAATCGGATGGATCGGCGGTTTTTCCGCCGCCGTAGGGGCAACCCCCTGTGGTTGCCCGATTTTCTGTGGTTGTCCATCACCCTGTGGTTGCCCGATATTTTAATGTTATCCAATTTGTGATTACCCGGTCCCATCATATTTTAACCCTGATTTCACCGGTTAATAATTTCTGTAGAATCATATGGTTAAACATGGGGGGCGCGAACCGCCTGTGCCATCTTTTTTTATTAATGCTTGACAAGCGATGGCCGATAATAATATTGTAAAGATACTCATCGGCCATCCCGACCGGGTGTAAGAGCCGAAGGAGATGGGTCTGCCGTCCGAGCAGGCCTTTTTCTAAAATCATTTTGTTGCATCCAACTTTCATTTTGTTTATAATTTAGTTAAAGGATTGGGCTTTACCCGGTCGACAAAAGGACTTTGGACTTGCTCCGAGGTCCTTTTGTTTTTTTATGGGAAAACCTTTGAACTTAAAATCTTATCTTCTATAACCGAAACAGCCCTATTTTCCTGTCCTGGCCGTAGGTAACGCAAGGCCAGCGGTCGAACAACCAGATCAGCCAATTGCAGTCCCGTGGTATTACTCTTCTTATCCACAAATATATGTTCAAAATACATCTGTTGAAAATCCGGCCGCTTATAGCCCCAGTTGCTTCGGTTATCGCAAATACGCCGAAATTCCAGTTCCAATTCCCGGTCTTCTCTCCTGCCGCGACTTTCAAACAGGACAAAAATACGTTTACCAGTTTCATTCTGCCGACATAGAAATGAGAGTGTCCGCTCCATGCAAAAAAGCATGGCAACCTCGTATGGGTTGTAGGGGTTGGCATACCGCTCTTTAAGCCGTTTCTTGTCAATTACAGAGAGGATCAGCTTTATATTGGCCTCGGCGATAATGCTCGTCAGTTCTTCCAGAAACCGCTCCCTCAATTCTCTGTCAGTTCTCAACAGTTTGAACGGGCCTTTCTCTTTACGGATATCGTGTTCGTGGAAAATGATCTGGTCATGACCCCATATCTCCATTCTTAAACATTGCATTGCAGGAACAATGCTTCTGATATAGTCCTCCTTCCATACAATACAAAACACCAACGCAAATACAGGATACTGCTCATCAATTGGAATAAGTCCGTGATCACCGCTTTCATCCGCAAAGATAATGTAATCGCTAAAAGGGATTGACATTTTTTAAATCACTGCCCCATCCGCTTTCACTCTCACTTCCCCTGTCAGCAGCTTCTGCATCAGCCCCTTTCTCTGCTCCTTCAGTTTTTCCTGTTTTTTCTTCAGTAGTTCGATCTCCTTATCACAGGTGGAAAGGACTGAGGCAATACGGCGTTGTTCGGAAAGATGGGGGCGAATAAATAGCATATTTTCAAATTCTGATTTGTTGAGAATGGGAACAGCAGTTTGTCCTGCATAACGCAACATTCGATGTTCATTTTGGCATGCGGCATAATAGAAAAATTCATTGTCATTATGATTATTAACTATCACGGCATTTATTTGCTGGTTAGTCGCTAATGCTACTTTTGCGATGGCATTTTTTCCTATTGATGCTATACAGGTAATCAAAACTGCTCCTGAGGGTAGAATTCGAGCTTTTTGGGCACCTATTTCTGAAAGCTCTACTTCTGTTTGGACTATATATTTATGTTCCATATCAACAGCTGTACACCATGGTATTCCCTTCCCGTAATTTTCCGGTTCTTTTTTCGAAGGTGTATTGCCTGTTGTAACCGTTCCAAACTGTCTTACCGGACAGATTTCCCACTCCTCAGGAATCCATCCAAGTTTGCTTTTTTTCCACCCCTCCGGCAGCTCACCTTTGTCCTTTTCGTGTCTTTCGTGTGTTTCGTGGTTAAACTCTGGAAACCGCATCCGACCAGTCAAAAGCTGCTGCATCAGCCCCTTTTTCAGCCGCAGTTTGGCGTCAATCAGCTTGCCCACCTGCTCAATAGCCCGGTCCCAGACGGAAAGGATTCCAGCTATTTTTTTCTGTTCGGGGAGAGGGGGGAGGGGAATCGGTAGAGTTAGGAACCCGCCTTTTGTAATTTTTTTCATGCTGCCACTTGTGCCATTAGCACGAGCAGCAATTTTTCGTCTGTACTCTTTTGTCAGAAGAAGATTGGTGAGCCAGCGAATACTTAGAATTTCTGAACTTTTCGCTGAGACTTGCCATATCAAATCTGAAAGAAACAGATTCGGATAATCTTTTTCTACATAACAAACTACGCCAACAAGTTCTTCAGTATTTGAACGGCTAATCAGCATTGTGTCCTTGGAAATTGGAGTTTTGACCTTTGGAATGTCAGCTTGTACGACCTTTTTGTTTTCATATGAATTGAAATATCCTTCTATTATGCAACTGAGTCTCAAAACACCAATGTTAGAATCATTCGGTGAAACCGCTTCAGCATTGCCTTTTGCGCTAAAACCTGAAACAGGTTGCGAGCAAACCTCTTTGATTGTAAGACACTCCCAATCCTCGGGTATCCACCCGACTTTGGTTTTTTTATACCCCGGTCTGTTTTCGTTCCGCTTGCTCATATTTCGCTTTCTCGTTATTCTCTAATCCTGTCTACTTGATATTAACCACAAATTCCCCGCTACGGGCTACGCAGACGCCATTCTTGATAATAAAGCACTCAATCCAATGCATGCCGGTGTAAAGTGTACCTTCTTTCCGGACACGGCCGCCTTTTTCAATGATTCCGTCATAGAATCCACCACGTAGACAATTGGCGGCCCTTGCTTCCTCATCAGTATTCACGACCTGCCAGTAAACTTTATAAGGCCAGGATATATTTGTTTTTGCCTTAAATCTGAGTAAGCAATGTTTAGACAACCTATCTCCACTTTGAAAGTGCTGAGATCGGGAGCCATCTCTTGAAAACCAACCAGTAACGGTTACATTGCCTTTTAGTACCAAAGGCCACATCGGCAGTTGTCTATGAGGAACATCAAATCGAGTAAGCGGCCTTGTTCTACCGATAACAAGACCGGCGGCCTTGCCGGTGTTTGTTTTTGAAAAATGCTGCAACGCCTCATTGATAATCTTTTCACCAAGACGCGGCTTCAGGTATTCTCCAATGGCCCGGATATTTCCCGAACGTAACACCGTGTTCAGGTCAGCACGCACTTGCTTAAGCCATTGTCTGAATTTAACTTCCCGTTGTGGGTGATTCTGCCACTTATCGGCGAAATTTTCGGTCGGATTCACCGGATTCGGCACCCAGGAAACACCGTTTCTCGTTTGGATATATCTGGGCATGCCGTCCACTATATTGACCAGGGTATCCAGAAGATCCGCCTCGTTGTTGTAGGCATGGGCGGCCAGGGTGGTAATGATGACGGAGATCGGTTTGTCATCCTGATCATCGGCGAACATGATGTCACGGTGGCGTTTGAGTATCTGGATAGCTCGTTGGAGAGGTGTCTTGACTTTGTACTCCGGGACCTTCTCAACGTCAGCGCGGATTGATTCAGCCAGAAGCATGCGCCGGGCATTGAACTGAACCTTCATACACTCCTTAAACCACTCCGCGTATCCTTTGGGGTTGCTGCGCAGCCAGTCGTCATCGATTCGCTCATAGTTTTGGTGGGTGTTGTCTGTAATGGCAATGGCCAGGTCAGTCCAGGCTGCAGAAAATCCTTTATTTTCCAAAAATAAACGGAACGAGTCTCCATCCGGAAGAGCGGGCAGAATATCCATGTGAAATTGAGCGCCATCAGCATAGTTCAGCGTCCAGCAACGCCTGCCGTTTTCCGGCGGGGACTTCATTTTGTTGGCGCGGGCGTAACCTTTGATTTCGTATCCGACCACACCCTTTAACTGCTTCTGGCTGAGCTGATCCTTTGTAAGGCTTAATTCGCAAACGAGATCAATATCGTATTCTTCCGCATCGGTAATGGGTTTGATGACTGTGCCAAGACGAAAAGATCCTTGCGGATAAATATCTGGACTGTATTTGGCGACAATGGACTCATCCCTTGCCAGCCAATTTCCAACTGCCTGGTAACGTTCTTCCGCCTGCTTGTAGCGGCTCTCGGAAATGTCCAGCGACTCCGCCAGATGCTGGAGGAATTTACTGAATTGATCTCGGATGGTGGTTCTATCCATTCTTGTAATCTCCTGACGCTACATGCAATGGCCGAAACTCTGGAGCTATGTGCTCAGCAAATTCCTCCTTGAATTGAGGCAAAAAATGGCGGCTCTCGTGAGCAGCCTTACCCAAAAGCTCTTCTTCAGATAGTTTGTCCAGTGCAAACAACCCGTCCGGAACCTTGGGGTCCATCCTGACTACTTTATCTCTACCAAGAAGGTGCTGGGCCTGGGTGAATGCCCCTATGCTTTGGCCCCGCATAATGACATCAACCGCTTCAGTCCTCCATTGCCAAAGCCCGCCCCGATCCAGCTTCCTGGATCGTCCTTTCACTGCGTTTGTTGTTCCCAAACTCAACACGCGTATTGCGCCAAGTGGCACATCAAGCATGCTTATGGCCTCAATGACTCCCACCATGGTTGGGTTGTTTGCCCAGACGCCACCATCAACCAGCCTGATATGATCCAGTTTTAGGCACGAAGGGAAATAAGTTGAAGCGGCACTCGTGGCCAGGGCGACTTTCCAGACCGGGACTTTATAATCACGTTTCAAACGCTCGTGATGAGGCGTTTTAAAGAGATAAACATCGTCTTCCCCAATGTTGTAAGAAGGAATTACAAGACGCTTTACACTATCAGCTAACCGCTTTTCCCCGAAACAGTCTTTTAGAGCGCTTTCCAGGCCATCGTTGTCATACTTGCTCCGAAAAAAACGTTTGATTCCAAAAAGTCGGTTGGCGACAAAGATCTCCGGTCCCTTTTGGATATAAAATCGCACAATCTCCCGAGGACGCATCCCCATGCCCAAAGCAAGAGCAATGATACCACCGGTGGAAGTGCCAACGATCAGATCAAAATGATCTGCAATGCGTAAGCCGTGATCTTCTTCCAGAAAAGCGAGTACCGCAGCGGAAAAGAGACCTTTGATGCCGCCGCCATCAAGTGACAATATCTGGAATCGCTCAATCACACTCCCACTCCTCCGGTATCCACCCGTTTCTCATTTCACCTTTCACCCTTCTAACTTCGAGAATGTCCCAATATATTTTCGTTTCGCCTGCCCGTGGTCCCGCTATCATTTATCCTTAAATGCAATCTAAAATAGACCTACAACAATCCATAGTTCAAGTTTGCGATAAAAAAATGAACTATAAATCATTGTAAGTCATTTTTTCTCCATAAAAATGTCCAGATACTGTTTGAACACAAAAATGCGGTTTCTCCTGTAACCGGTTATTTCTTCCAAAACACCAATGTCTACCAGTGCGGCAATGAGGTCACGTGCCGGATTTTTATTGATGTTTTGCAACTTCATCACCTCGTTGACAGATACCGCCGGATACCGATATAAATGTATAATCAGTTTCCGGGCATTTTCCGCACGGCGGCCAAGCGTCACGACCTTCCGGTCTACTTCCTGCCTTAATGAAAGGATACGCCGAAAAGTTTCTTTACCGTTTTCTGCTGTTTCAATGACCGCCTGCAGAAAAAATCTGCACCAGTGGCCCAGATCATTGGCCTCGCGAACTCTGGATAATGCGTCATAATAGGCCGTACGGTGTTTTTCGAGATGCGCGGACAGATAAAGCGATGGCTTTGCCAACAGACCATGACTGACCAGATACAGGGTGATTAATAACCGGCCGATTCTGCCATTGCCGTCTAAAAACGGGTGAATGGTCTCAAACTGATAGTGGCTGAGGGCAATGCGTATCAGATGTGGTACCTGAATGTTTTCATTGTGCCAGAATACTTCAAGGTCACCAAGCAACTCTGGCAGGTCATTGTGATGCGGCGGAATGAAGACCGCGTCCGCAAGGGAGGCGCCGCCGATCCAGTTCTGGCTGCGGCGAAATTCCCCCGGGGTCTTCCGTTTACCCCGAACGCCTTCCATGAGAATTGCATGGGTTTGGCGTAACAGGCGCAAAGACAGCGGCAAGCTTTTAAGTTCCTCAATCGCTGTATTCATGGCCCGAACGTAATTTTGCACCTCATGCCAGTCATCCCGCCGTTCCGGCCGGATTTCCTTTTCATCGAGCAGCACTTCATCCATTTCGGTCTTGGTTCCCTCGATACGGCTGGAGGTGTTTGCCTCTTTGATGATGTGCATTTGGATAAACAGGTCCACATCCGGAACTATCAGAGTGAATGCATTCAGCTCTCCCAGGGATTTGGTGGCCTTTTCCAACAGCACATTGATGCGGGGGTCATCCCATGACCACTCATGGTTGATTTTCGCAGGCAGAAAATCCTTGTACTGATATTGCTGCCGGTAAACACCCGCTTTGAATTCTTCAAACTTCATCTTTTCCCCTCAACCACGAACCACACGAAATACACGAACGGTTTTTTGCGATCTTTTTGCGTACTTCGTGTGTTTCGTGGTTCACAAGATAATTCTTTCAACCGTTGCCTTGAGGTAATGTCCAAAATTGACCAGCAATCCGGTAGCCTTTAAATAATTAAATACTTGTGCCCGATGTTCGGCGTTCACTTCTTTTACTGCCTTCAACTCCACTATGATTTTTCCATAGCAAATAATATCCGGTTTATATATCTGTTTCAGCTCCGACCCCTTATATTTCAATTGCAACTCTTTTTGTGCCTCAAAGGGAATTTTGCGAAAATGAAATTCTCTTTCCAGGCATTCCTGATAAACTGCCTCCAGAAAACCGCATCCCATTTCACGGTAAACCTCGAATACCGCACCTTGGATCAGGAATACCTCATCTTTATAGAGAATCTTATCAGTTTTCATATTTTTCGTGTATTTCGTGTGGTTCGTGGTTCACAATCCAAGCTCCTCAAGATATCTCTTCAATTCCTTCTGCGTCTCGGCCAGTTCCGCCTCTATTTCCTGAATCTCCTTCTGTACCGCCGCAATATCGACATCTTCTTCCTCCTCAAAGGTATCAACATAGCGGGGGATATTCAGGTTGAACTCGGCTTCCTGAATCTCTTCCAGCGTAGCCAAGTGCGAGTATTTTTCGACTTCCTTGAATTCCCGGAACGTCGAGACGATCTTTTCGATATCCTCATCGCGCAGGCGGTTCTGCTTTTTGCCGTCCTCGAACTCCCGGCTTGCGTCAATAAAGAGGACATGCTTGTCCCGCTCACTCTTTGCCTCCTCCCAGGATTTCCGACCCTTGTTGAAAACGAGAATTGCCGCCGGTATACCTGTGCCGTAGAAAAGTTGAGCTGGAAGCCCGATAACCGCCTCAAGGATATTCTCCTCGATGAAATGCTTGCGGATGATGCCTTCCGCCCCGCTACGGAACAGGACCCCATGGGGAACAATGACTCCCACTTTGCCTTCACCCTCAAGCGCTATTTCGACCATGTGACTGATAAAGGCGTAATCACCCCTGCTCTTTGGGGGAATCCCCCGCCAGAAGCGATTGAACCGGTCGTGACTTGCATTTTCGTGGCCCCACTTATCCAGGGAGAACGGAGGATTGGCAACCACGATGTTGAACCGCATCAGTTCGTCGTTCTCGATCAACTTGGGGTTGTTGATAGTGTCGCACCATTCAATGCGGGCGGAATCCATCCCGTGAAGGAACATGTTCATCCGGCATAGGGACCAGGTGGAGCCGTTGGACTCCTGCCCGAAAAGGGCGAAGTTCTTGCTGCCGACCTCCTGACCTACCTTGATAAGGAGCGATCCTGATCCGCAGGCGGGATCACAGATGCGGTCCCCGTCCTTTGGAGCCAGCAACTTGGCCAGCAGTGTGGAGACTTCGGGCGGGGTGTAGAACTCACCGGCCTTCTTGCCCGCTCCGGCCGCAAAACGGGCGATCAGGTACTCATAAACATCGCCGATCACATCACGATTGCCGATGCGTGAAGGGCGCAAATCTAAACGCTCATCCGCAAAATCCTCTAACAAATTTTTCAGGCGCCGGTTGCGTTCCTTAGTCTGTCCCAGGGCAGGTTCGCTGTTGAAGTCAATGTTGCGAAACACATTTTCAAGTTTTGACTTATTGGCATCCTCAATATGCTCCAAAACAATATTAATGAGTTCTCCTATATTGCTTCTCTCGCGACGTTCATAAAGGTTTTTAAAAGTGGCTGAAAACGAGTCAGTTATTTCATCGGATTTGCTATCTCGCAGCTCAACAGTGGGGATCACAAAACGTTCCCGGCTCAAGGCGCGTGCCACACGAACCTTATCGCCGTTATACTTTTTCCCGTACTCGGACCTCTTGTCCTTCCAAAGATCACTCATGTACTTAATAAACAGCATGGTAAGGATGTAATTCTTGTAATCCGCAGGATCTAATGCGCCCCTGAAGGTGTCGCATGCCCGCCAGACAACATCATTGATTTCATTCTTGGAAACATGAGGACTCATCGTTTATCTCTCCTGTCCATTGATTCGTTATTATTCAACCACGAAACACACGAAAATATAATTAAAAATTGTTTCGTGTGTTTCGTGGTTCGTTATTCATCATAAATTGCCTTCATGCAAACTGCTCTGGCAAGACGCGACCTGCGCTCCGAAAGCCTGTCCAGAAGGAATTGCTCGTGCCTGGCTAACGTTACGATCTTTACCACTTTTTTCTGAACGGAAATGGGCGGGATCTGGACTTGCAGGCGGGAAAGGGTGCTTTTGGAAATAAAAGAGATTCCGGCCCCACGTGCCTGTGACTGAAAGTAGGCTTGCGCAGGGGCCTGATTCAGCCACCACGCCAGATATTGCGGGAGCATGTTTTCGTGCCTTAAATGAAGAATGTAGAAAGAACCTGCGGCAAGGGTATCCTTCAGGTCGTCTTCAATACAGTAGGCAAAATGCACCACCCCACGAGCCTGAAATAGTATATCTCCTTTACGGACTGAGTAAATTTCGGGCCTTCGCTCAGGGAAAAAGGTCGTCAGGTTCTCGGATCGCAACCTATGGAAAGAATCGAAATCCTTGCTTTGGATCAGGCGGTGCGTGCCTTGCGCCCTCTTTTTAATCCGGGCCTTAGCCTGGTATCCCACCTGGATGTCAGCAACTGCCTTTAAAGTAGCTTTCGCCATTCACTCCTAATGTCGGTAATTTGTATACTTATTTAATAATATACATCACGACGCTTTTAGTGTCAAGAAAAAATAAGTAATTGCTCTACCGATATAATAGTTGACAATGCAGGCGCAGGTTATCCAACCTCGAGAAATCGAAATGAGCCCCATTTCCGATTCCTGCGAGCGACTTTTGGTTCGAAACTTTGAGTGCTTCAGGCGTTTTCGAACCGCGTCCTGTTGGTTTTTTCTGGCTTAATAAGATGGGCATTGCCTAATAGCCCGATTTGAAGAGAATTACACAACCGAACGAGCTACAGAGAAGGGATTTAAGAAAACGGAGAAAGAAGGTGGCAAAGAGAGGGAAAATTATGGAGATTTTCCTAAAACTGGGTGATGGATTGAGAAGCTACGGGCCTTTACGGATGCCGTAACCCCTTGCTACAAAAAGAAAAACGAACCTTCCGACATGCCGCCCGCAACATTTGGACCAGTTCGTTCAAATTTCAATGGTGGAGGCGGCGGGAATCGAACCCGCGTCCGAAAGCATTCCAC
This sequence comes from Deltaproteobacteria bacterium, assembly GCA_003194485.1. Classification (NCBI taxonomy): domain Bacteria; kingdom Pseudomonadati; phylum Myxococcota; class Myxococcia; species Deltaproteobacteria bacterium. The sequence continues at coordinate 87,221 of PQXD01000007.1, read as the reverse complement.
TTAAGCATCTACGTGCGTAGCCTGGGTTTTTTATTTTTGCCTGATCTGCCTCACCCAGGCAGAGTCGAATCAGACTAGCTTGAAGAATTTTTGCTCCCAAAGGGTCAAGCACCCAGAGGAAGCTAGCCTGCTGAATTTACACCTAATCCCGATTCACAGGCAAATCAGGTTAGATGTGACCGGTTTAAGCGGCCAGTGCGTACTCGTATTCAGAGTCGGCGTTTGTGTTTTTCCTGCATTTTTGCGAGGTTGCAGGACCCCGACACGCCACTTAAGCTTCCATACCCCCGTCGAATCCGGTTCGCCCCCATATGGTTGCTGAACCTGTTTTCCTATGAGCTATTTTTATAAACTATAAGAAATACATCAGGGGGTGTCAATACAATTAAACCACTACCTGCTGAAAGCAGGTAGATTTCTTATACGACTGAAAGTCTAACATGGTTCAATCTTTAGTCATTAGCAATAGTGAAGGCCTCTTTAGGGCTCGCCTTTTCTTGGCTTGCAATATAAGCGGCTATCATTTTTTCTGTAACATTCCCAACTGTTGCACAAAAATAGCCGCGAGCCCAAAGATGCCTTCCCCAATATCTCTTACGCAAATGCGGAAATTCTTGCTGAATCAGTCGAGAACTTCGTCCTTTCACATATTGAACTATCTTGCTCGGAGCAAGTTCTGGAGGACATGAAACATGCAGATGAACATGATCCCTGCTAACATGACCATTAAGAATTGTAATATTGCGGGCCTCACAAGTCTGACGGATTATCTCCCTGGTTCTAAAAGCCACTTCTCCTTTCAAAACATGATAACGATATTTCGTAACCCATACGAAATGATACTGGATATCATAGATCGTGTGAGGCCCCTTGCGATATTCTTTGCTTATGGCGATAACCTCCCATGAGCAAGTTTACCACGATCCCTTAACTGCTGAAGCCTTTCGCCTGAAAGGCGAAGGTTTTAGACCTGGCGCATGGAAAAATAAA
>PQXD01000007.1:71770-86031 GCA_003194485.1 Deltaproteobacteria bacterium | reverse complement strand
CCCGACACGCCACTTAAGCTTCCATACCCCCGTCGAATCCGGTTCGCCCCCATATGGTTGCTGAACCTGTTTTCCTATGAGCTATTTTTATAAACTATAAGAAATACATCAGGGGGTGTCAATACAAATAAAAAAGATGCGCTATTACCGTATCTTATAATCCTTCTGGAATTCCCGTTCCAGGGTTTTGCGTCTCATGGTCTCACGCTTGTCATATAATTTCTTACCCTTGGCAAGGGCGAGCTCCACTTTTGCTTTCCCATTCCTGAAATAAATACGAAGCGGTATCAGAGTATATCCGCGTTCCTGGATTTTTCCCATCAACTTGCGTAGTTCCCTGCGATTAAGAAGGAGCTTCCTGGCCCTTGTCGGGTCCAGCTTACCGGCATTGACCGCATAGGGATACGGAGATATGTGTACATTGTAGAGCCACGCCTCGCCATACCTGAAGCCCACATAGCCATCAGTAATGTTGGCCCTTGCCTCCCTCAGGGACTTGACCTCCGGCCCGAGAAGGACAAGGCCTGCCTCCACGGTACTTTCTATATGATACTGGTGCCTGGCCTTACGATTCTGGCAGACGATCTTTATTCCTTCGTTATTTATCTTTTTCAAATTGAAGTACCTTATAATCCCTCGTAACCGTTAACGGGATTACAACGCCGGTTTTACGGCAACTCACCGAACTGTAAGCGTTTACAGGGTGCTGCAGATGCGAGGCGGCGGGTATGCAGACGTACTCCCTGTACTTCAAGTGCCCGACCTGCCTGCCGGCAGGCAGGCAACAAAGCAAATGCGGTGCCCTGTGAGTAAATATCCGGTGAACCCGTGGTCCGCTGTGGAAGTTGCCATCCGTGCCCTGCCGCAGGAGCGGTTTGCCTTTTGCAGGGTTTTGGGTAGCGGGCCGGATTGCACTGCCTCTCCGGTCCGCGATGAGTGAGCTTTGAGACCCGGAAAAAGGTAACCGCTCCAAGGCAGGATATAACGGGTTCACCGAATATTTACCCCTGTGAACGCTTACGAATTATTATTCTCTGGTTCATATTCTACCTTTAACCCGGCATAGCCCAGCAAATCATTCATGCTTCCGGTAAGCTCGGGGCTTATGCTCACATTATATTCCTCAGGGAGGCTCAGGGTTATCCGGCCCCTGTCCCTGAGAATAACTGCCAGTTTTACAGGATATGATCCACGGTATTTGCCGAACAGGTCCTGCAAGGGCCTGAGTACCGTGGGTCCTATCCGATCCCCTTTAAGCTCGACCAGGATTCCTCTTACTCTTTGTCTGCAGGCCTTATTCAGCGGCTCTATGGAATTCGCAAGTATCTTGCCGGACTTCTTCCCGTCTTCTTTTTTGATGGTCCCTGCCACCCACACAGGGGAATCATCTTCAATAAACTCCTTCATTTTTTTGTATATTTCCGGAAAACAGACCACTTCAACAGAACCATGCATGTCTTCAATGGTCAGAAAGGCCATTCGGTCTCCCTTCCGGGTGATGATCTCCTTTTTTGTCCGAATTATGCCTGCAAGACCGATCTGGCTTCCGTCCATCATGCCTGGAATATTGTCTATGCGGGCGCTGCCCATCCTTGAAAGGTCATCCATGTATGAGTCCAGGGGATGCCCGCTTATGTAGAATCCAAGTGAATCTTTTTCATTAGCGAGGCGCTCGATTTCAGGCCATTCAGGTATATCAGGCAGGATCAGTGCGGATTCCGGAGGCTTCTCAGGGGTTGCCTGGGCCATGAAATCAAAAAGAGACATCTGTCCCGAAATGCGTTCCTGTTTTTTGGAGTGTCCAAAATCCAGGGCCATATCCAGGCCGGCGATCATCTGCGAACGTCTGTGGCCCAGGGAATCAAAGGCCCCGCACTTGATAAGGCCTTCAAGCATCCGTTTGTTTACTTTTTTAAGATCAACCCGGGAACAGAAATCCTCAAAGCTGGAATATGGACCATTTTTTTCTCTTTCCCGGACAATGGCCTCTATTGCGCCTGATCCGACATTTTTTACAGATGCAAGGCCGAAGCGGATACTCTCACCCTCTATTGTAAAATCCATCTTGCTGTGGTTGATGTCTGGCGGAAGGATTTGAATGTCTCTGGCCTTGCACTCGCTTATGAACTTCACCACCCCATCCGTATTTCCCAGTTCGTTGGACAGCAATGAAGCCATGAAGGGAACCGGATAGTGCGCCTTTAACCACGCAGTCCGGTAAGCTATCAGGGCATAGGCTGCGGAGTGGCTCTTGTTAAAACCATATCCTGCAAATTTCTCCATCAAATCAAAGATCATCCTGGCCTTGAAATCCGGGATGCCGTGCTTTACGGCGCCTGATTGAAAGCGGTCCCGCTGTGCGGCCATTTGCTTGTGATCTTTTTTTCCCATGGCCCTTCTGAGGATATCGCCCTCACCAAGGCTGTAGCCTGCCAGCACCTGGGCTATCTTCATTACCTGTTCCTGGTAGACAATGACCCCGTATGTCTCCTTGAGAATAGGCTCAAGCTCCGGCAGGAGATAGGTCGCTTCGATCTCTCCGTGTTTGGCCTTTACGGCCTGGTCCACCATGCCGCTTTCCATTGGACCCGGACGGTGGAGCGCCACCAGGGCTATTATGTCGGTGAAGCCGGAGGGTCTCATGCGCTTCAGGAGATCCTTCATGCCAGGGCTTTCAAGCTGGAATACTCCGGTGGTATTCCCGCTTGACAGGAGTTCATAGGTTTCGGGGTCATCCAGTGGAATCCTGGCCATGTTGATGTCCTCTCCCATGTGCTCCCTGATAAGCCTGAGGGCCGTATCTATCACGGTCAGGGTCCTCAGCCCAAGAAAATCGAACTTGATGAGCCCTGTCTTTTCCACACACTTCATGTCGAACTGGGTGACGGTCTCGCCGTTTTGGCCTTTGGCAAGGGGCAGATATTCCACCATGGGCCTGTCTGAGATAACCACTCCTGCCGCATGGGTTGAGGCGTGACGCGGAAGGCCTTCAAGGGACCGTGCAACGGCAAGGAGTTCCGCCACCTTCGGGTCTTTTTTCTCGAGCTGGGCGAGTTTGGGCTCGAGCTTAAGCGCCTTCTCAAGGGTAATATTGAGCTGTTCCGGGACCAGCTTGGCTATGCGGTCCACTTCCTGATAAGGTATCCCAAGGCCTCTGCCGACGTCTCTGATTACGGCCTTGGCTTTCATCTGGCCAAAGGTGATTATCTGGGCTACAAAATCTTCCCCGCCATACTTTTCAGTAACATAGCGGACAACCTCGTCCCTGCGGTTCATGCAGAAATCTATATCTATGTCAGGCAGGGACTCCCGCTCAACATTCAGAAATCTCTCAAAAAAGAGGCCGTATTTTACCGGATCGATGTCTGTAATCCGCATGGCGTAAGCCACCAGGGAACCTGCCACGGATCCCCTGCCCGGGCCGACCGGTATGGACCGGGACTTTGCCCAGTTAATGAAATCGGCAACTATGAGGAAGTAAGAAGCAAAATCCTTTTTCTTTATGACCGATATTTCGGTCTCGAATCTTTCCCTGTATTGGGCCTGTTCTTCTCCGTGGATTTCATTTTCCTGAAAACGCTCCTCAAGACCCTTTCTGGCAGCGGCCTCAAAAAGGCCGCTGTAGGTCTCACCTTTCTTTATCGGATAGAGGGGAAAGTGTTTCCGTCCAAGTTCCAGTTCTACATTGCATTTTTCAGCTATCTCACCCGTTATGGACAGCGCCTCAGGATAGTCTTTAAATCTCTCGGCCATCTCCCCGGGAGAAGCAAAATAGAGCTTATCCGTGGAGAAGCGCATCCTGTTGGTATCATTTACTGTCTTATTGGTCTGTATGCACAGCAGAACATCGTGTGCCACGGCATCCCCGGGAGCCAGATAGTGACAATCATTGGTGGCAACCAAGGGAAGCCCCAGTTCTCCGGCAAGGTCCACCAGGCCCTGGTTTACCATTTCCTGCTCGGTTATATCATTTTTCTGTATCTCCAGATAAAAACGGTTGGCGAATATGCCTGCATAGGTCTCTGCAAGGGCCCTTGCCTCTTTCATGTCTCCACGGAGAATGGCAGCCGGAATCTGGCCGTGGAGACAGGCGGAGAGTGCTACAAGACCCTGATTAAAATTCTCCAAGAGCTCGAGATCCACCCGGGGTTTGTAAAAAAAGCCTTCAAAGTAGGCGGTGCTCACCAGTTTCAGGAGATTCTTGTATCCGGTGTTATTCAGGGCGAGCAAGACAAGATGATAGGCGGCCTCCCTTGAGCTTCGGGCGCTCCTGTCCCCGCGTCCCCTGGGTGCAACATAGACCTCGCACCCGATGATGGGCTTGATGTTATGCCTGAGGGCCTGTTCATAAAACCTGAGCGCCCCGTACATGTTGCCGTGATCTGTAATCGCAACGGCCCTGTAGCCATATTTCCCGGCCCTGGGGAAAAGGTCCTTCAGCCTGATGGCACCGTCAAGGAGGCTGTATTCAGTATGAAGATGCAGGTGGATGAAAGGATTGGATGATTGCATGATTCTATCTGTTTCCTCATTCCCACTCAATCGTGGCGGGCGGCTTTGGGCTTATATCATAGCATACACGGTTTACCCCCCGCACCTCGTTGATAATCCTGTTTGAGATCTTTGCGAGCAGGTCGGCAGGCAGTCTTGTCCAGTCAGCGGTCATGGCATCCAGACTGTCTACCACCCTTATTGCCACCACATTGTCATAGGTGCGCTCATCTCCCATAACACCCACCGTCCTTATCGGCAGGAGTACTGCGAATGCCTGCCATACCTTTCTGTACCAGCTACTGGATTTCATGATCTCAAGTACGATGGCATCCGCCTCTCTCAGTACTTCCAGGCGTTCGGCAGTCACTTCTCCCAGGATTCGGATGGCCAATCCCGGTCCGGGGAAAGGATGGCGGAAAACCAGATCTTCGGGCATCCCCAGCTCCAAGGCAACCTTTCGGACCTCGTCCTTAAAAAGTTCCCTGAGGGGCTCTATCAGCTCAAGCTGCATGATCTCCGGAAGCCCTCCTACATTGTGATGGCTCTTTATTGTGGCAGAGGGACCTTTAAAAGACACGCTCTCTATGACATCAGGATACAAGGTGCCCTGTGCGAGGAAGTTGACATCCCCGATTCGCCTCGCCTCCTCTTCAAAGATACGGATGAATTCTTCCCCTATTATCTTTCGTTTTTCCTCAGGGTCCTCTATTTTTATAAGTTTACTGAGAAAGCGATCGCTTGCATCCACATAGTGGACCTTGAGATCGAACTGTTTCAAAAAGGCCAAAACCGTCTCTGCTTCATTTTTTCTCAGAAGTCCGTTGTTCACAAAGACGCTTGTCAGTTGATGACCTGCCGCCCTGTTTACCAGAAGCGCGGTAACAGTGGAATCCACCCCGCCGGAAAGGGCACATATTATCCTGCCGGATCCGACCCTGGCCTTTATTTCACCGGTTACAACTTCCACAAAGGAACGCATGTCCCAGGTAGGCGTGCAACCGCATATCCTGAACAGGAAATTGGCAAGCACATCCTTTCCGATCTCGGTATGGATCACCTCCGGATGGAACTGTACCCCGAAGAATGGCAGGGTCCTGTGACGCATGGCTGCAACAGGACAGGACTCGCTGTGAGCTATGCCGATGAAATCCTCGGGCAGGATCTCGATCCTGTCACCATGGCTCATCCATACCTGATATGTGACAGGATCAGGGGCAAGACCATAAAAAATATCATCAGGATCATCAATTGAGAGCTTAGCCGGACCGTATTCCCTGTTATAACTCCTTTCCACCTTACCCTTGAGAAGGTGCGTGGTAAGCTGCATGCCATAGCAAATGCCCAGGATCGGGATCCCGAGTTCAAACAGTTCGGGAGATACAGCCGGTGCATCTTTATCGTAGACACTTGCAGGTCCACCTGAAAGGATGATTCCCCTTGGGTCCATAGTCCTTATTTTATCCATACCGACGTTGAAAGGATATATCTCACAGTATACCTTGGCCTCCCGGACCCGCCTGGCTATGAGCTGGGTGGTCTGGGAACCGAAGTCGAGGACCAGGACCTTTTGTTCATGTATATTTTCCATGGCGCTTCAGGCCTCCGATATTAACAATAACATCAGCCGGGCCCCGAGCCAAGTTGCCGTGTTATACATTTACGTTTTTCCTTATTTCAGACATCGTTAAGTGGTTGAGTAGTTGATTAGTTAAGTGGTTATTATTGTTTGAATTTATATCGTTTGCACAAAAAAAGGTCTAATATACTGATTTAACAGGCTTATTTTTCGACTTAACGACTCAACTATTTGACGATCTCTGTATTTAAGAGTTTTGCAAAACAGCGGACAGTAATATAAAGCACCACACAATAAAAACGAGGAGAAAATAGTGGCACTGCCAGAGATTATGTCGAGCCTCAACAGTTTTGTCTGGGGTCCTGTAATGCTCGTCTTTCTGTTGGGCACAGGGTTCTTTCTCACCCTGCGCCTGCGTTTTGTACAGATATTTAACCTCTTTAGGGCCTTAAAGCTCGTCTTTTCAAGGCCCAAGGGGGATGATGCAGCAGGGGATATCAGCCCGTTCCAGGCATTGACCACTGCCCTTTCAGCCACCATTGGAACAGGCAATATAGCCGGGGTCGCCACGGCTATCTATCTGGGCGGCCCGGGTGCCATTTTCTGGATGTGGATCTGCGCCTTCTTCGGCATGGCAAGCAAGTATTCTGAGGCAGTACTGGCAGTGAAATACAGGCGCATACTCCCTGATGGGACCATGCAGGGCGGTCCCATGCGCTATATAGCAGAAGGCCTTGGACTGAAATGGTTGGGATGGCTCTTTGCGTTTATGGGCAGCCTTTCCGCCTTTGGAATCGGCAGCATGGTCCAGTCCAATTCGGTGGCAATGGCACTTGTTGAAACGTGGGGTGTCCCTCCCCTGCTTACCGGAATTGTGCTGGCAATAATGACCGGGGTCGTAATAATCGGGGGTATCCATCGCATCGGAAAAGTCACTGAGATACTTGTTCCGGTCATGGGGATTGCTTATGTATTCGGGGCGCTCATGATACTTGCCCTGAATCTTGACAAGATCCCCGGGGCACTCACCTTGATAATAAAACATGCCTTCAGCCCTGCCTCTGCCGCCGGCGGTTTTGCCGGGGCAGCAGTGGCCGGCGCCATCCGTTTCGGCGTGGCCCGCGGGGTCTTCTCTAACGAGGCCGGCCTCGGAAGCGCGGCCATCGCACATGCGGCGGCCCAGACCGACAGCCCTGTGCGCCAGGGTTTCATAGCCATGACAGGCGTATTTTTTGACACCATTATTGTCTGTTCCATGACAGCCCTGGTAATCCTTTCGACCGGCGCCTGGACCAGCGGGGAGACCTCCAGCGCGCTGACATACACGGCCTTTGAAATGGGACTTCCCGGCACTGGCGGGCTGATTGTGACCATTGGGCTTGCCGTATTTGCATATTCTACCATGATAGGCTGGGCCTATTATGGTGAAGAGTGCATTGAGTACATTCTGGGCCTGAAGGCCAGGACGCCGTATCGCTACCTTTTCTGTCTTGTCATCGCCATCGGCGCATTTCAGAAAGTAGATTTTGTGTGGGACTTTTCCGATACCATGAACGGGGCCATGGCCATCCCAAATCTCATCGGCCTGCTTGGGCTCTCAGGGGTAGTATTAAAGATGACCCGGGAGGCCTTGTCCGGACCGGAAATCTGAGCGGAAACCGCTCCTTATTTGCCGGTCTTCTGATGAAGCTTGTCTGCTATCCGCTGGACTTTATCGGATTTCACCATGGACGCGGCCTTGTCTGCAAAACGCATGGCACCTGAAATATTGCCATCTTTAAGATAGCCCTTGACCCTCTCTTCAATACGGGGCGTGGCACGATCTTCCTTAATATGGAAGGCCGGTGCCGCTATGAGCTTTTTGGACTCACAGCTCCCGCAACCAGGGCATGTTGGAGGGTCTTCGCCTCTGCCGGCAATCACCTCAAAAATCAATCCGCACTTGGCGCATTCATAATCATATATCGGCATGATATTATTCCGGGCTCCTTTAACAATTTATGCAGAAATCCCATTTTTTCAAGATCGGCCCTGTCAGTATCCATAGTCATAATGCTCCCTGATCCAGGAGCGGTACTCTCCAGTCCTAACCCGGTCGATCCATTCCTGGTTATCCAGATACCATTTGACAGTTTTACGGATCCCTGTTTCGAAGGACTCTTCGGGAGTCCAGCCCAGATCCCTTTTTAATTTGCTGGAATCTATGGCATATCTTCGATCATGACCGGGCCGGTCCTTTACAAATGTTATCAATTCCCTTCTCGGCCTGCGGTCTTTCAGTTTCTGAAGGCCGTCCAAAATGTCACAGATCATCTCTACAAGGTCAATATTTTCCACTTCGTTGTTGCCGCCGATGTTGTACATATTGCCCCTTTTCCCTTTTTTTATTAATTCCCAGATGGCAATACAGTGATCCCTGACATAGAGCCAATCCCTAACATATCTGCCATCTCCATAGACCGGCAGGGGTTTTCCCTCAAGGGCATTGAGGATGATCAACGGAATCAGTTTTTCGGGAAACTGATATGGACCGTAATTATTCGAACAGTTGGAGATGATAATAGGCAGGCCGTAGGTCTTGTTATAGGCCCTGACCAAATGGTCTGAAGCAGCTTTTGAGGCGGAATAAGGGCTGTTGGGTCTGTAGGGGGTCTCCTCTGTGAAAAACCCGTCGTCGCCCAGGCTCCCGAACACCTCGTCAGTGCTGATATGGTAAAAGAGTTGCAGCCTGCCCCGGTTTGACCTCGCCGACTCCAATAAGTTGAACGTACCTACGATATTGGTCCGGATAAATGCATCAGGGCTGACAATGGACCTGTCAACATGGGATTCGGCGGCAAAATGGCAGACAGTATCTATCTCAAAGTCATTAAATATTCTTGCGATGCCCTCACGGTCGCATATATCGGCTTTAACAAAAGTATATCGGTCGGGAAAATCTCTTTCAATATCAAATAAGTTCTCAGGATTTCCTGCATACGTCAGCTTGTCCACATTAATCACCCGCCCTGAAAAATCTGATTCTTTCAGCAGATACCTGATAAAATTGGTCCCTATAAAACCGCATCCTCCTGTTACCAAAATATTTTTCACAGCCCCGCCTCTATAGCCTCGTCTATCAGTTGTTCACGGAACATGGAAACGAATTGATCCACATCATGAAACCAGTCTCTCATCAGATTTATGCCCGCTTTTTTGAGCCGTTTGTTTTCCAGGATTGAATTTCCCGGTCTTATTGCAGGAGTGGGATATTCATCACTCGTACATGGGATCAGTGAGTGCCCGATTCCCATTTCTGCAAGAAAATGACCGGCCAGTTCATACCATGTACAATGTCCTTCAGCAGTGGCATGATAGGTTCCCCGGCCGTTCTTTTTTATGAGTTCGGCGATCTGAAGTGCCAGCCGGTAGGACCACGTAGGTGAACCAAACTGGTCGTTCACGACCTTCAACTTCCTGTCAGGGTCGCGAAGGACCGACCTGAGGATGGTCTTAAGGAAGTTCCGGCCATGCATGCCATACAGCCAGGCTGTCCGTAATATTATGTATTGTCCGGCCGCCTGCATCACTGCCGCCTCACCTTCAAGCTTGGTCCTGCCATAATAGGAAAGAGGATTCGGTTCATCGTCTTCCACATAGGGCTCCGGCGGCTCCTTCCGGCCATCAAAAACATAATCAGAGGAGATATGGATCAATAGACCGCCATATTTTGCGGCCCAGGATGCCAGGTTTTTCGGCCCTTCAACATTGACCTTCCAGGCAGGTCCTCTCTCTGTCTCACAGGCATCCACATTGGTGTATGCAGCGCAGTTGAGTATTATCTCAGGAGTGAGATGTCCTGTTATTCTGTCCACATCCGGAGGGTCAGTGATATCCAGTTCCTTTGAGCTTAAGGCAAAGACTTCGTGCGCTCCCTGAAGAACTTTTGCGCAATCACTGCCCAATTGTCCGCCAGCTCCACATATAAGTATTTTCATTATCCCTTACCACCTAACATTTCAACCGTAACCATTCACGCTCCTTGGCAATCGTGGAGCGCTTTCTTTTTTCAGCCAGAAAATCCATAAAAAAGACGATCAAGAAGCCGAGGACAACCAGACAAAGAGCCAGCATTACTTCCATACTCCATTGAGACGGCAAGATATTGACCCGCTGGGCATTTCCATGGTTGTCTGTCATGCCCTGCAAGGATTTTTTCCAGGGCCAGATCTTCCTCAATGAACCCAGCATAAAGCCGGTTAATACGGCTATAGTAAAATTATAGTATTTATTTAAGAGCCAGTTAAGAAAACGAATGAATGAAATTAATCCTACTCCGGCTCCGGCAGCCACTATGAAAAGTGTCAAAAAATCACGGTTATTCACGGCTTCAAGCACATAATGATATTTACCCATAAGTACGAGGATAAATGCCCCGGATATCCCGGGAAGTATCATTGCACATATAGCAATAGCCCCGCTCATAAACAAGAACCACGGGGTATCCGGAGTAGATGCGGGTACCATGCCGACCAGGCAGTAAGTACAGGCCGCTCCCAATCCCGCCCAGGCAAAAATGGATGGAGTCCGTCTGTCAAGATAACGGCTTACGGTAAATAGAGAGGCAACTATCAGACCAAAGAAAAAGGACCATATCAGTATCGGACGGTTCTGAAGAAGCCAGCTCAGGATCCTGGCAAGACTGAAGACGGCTGTAAAAATACCGATGCCGACCGCCATGAGAAACCGCCATGAGACATGATTCAGGGCATCCCTCAACTTCAGGGAAAAAAGCAATTTTAAAAAAACCAGATCAAAAGACCTGATAGACTCGATCAATTCCTTGTAAATCCCAAGGATGAATGCCATGGTTCCGCCCGAAACCCCGGGAACCACATCCGAGGCACCCATGCAAAAGCCCTTTATTGCTAATACAAGGTAAGCTTTGAATGATCGATGAGATCGGATCCGGCCTTTCATAACAGCTTCGCTTTTATGGCATTCATAACCGCTGATGGACACGAATCTATGCAAATAAAAAAGCACTTTCGCATCATCGTTTATTAGCGGTCATTCGCAGGTTTTTCAAGAACGAGTCGCTCCCATTATGATCACACTGAACACATCTGGCACTAGAATATTCCGTCAATTCGAATTTGCCCTTGACCAGCCTTAAAGTAGCATGATAAAAAGCAGTTCGTCGATCAAGCCGGCATAGCTCAGTGGTAGAGCAGCTGATTCGTAATCAGCAGGTCTTCGGTTCAAGTCCGAATGCCGGCTCCAAAGGATTACGGTCCATAGGAGCCGTCAGAACAGTAATGGGGATGTAGCTCAGCCGGGAGAGCGCCACGTTCGCAACGTGGAAGTCGGGGGTTCGAGTCCCCCCATCTCCACCATCAGGCCAACCCCAATCGTATCCCTTGTAAATATTCGGTGAACCCGTTATATCCCGCCTTGGAGCGGTTACCTTTTTCCGGGTTTCAACCCAAATTATGCACTTCAACCGCCGAACAAAATAATTTCTTTTATAATTTCAGTAGACTATCGTCAACATAATGCCAAAAGATGTTCACCCAAATGGTGACAAGTTCCAACAGCAAAAGTGTTCGGCATTTGAGGCCGCAAGGGGCTCGCAATTTTGTAGAATCTGCTTTGTTGTCGGACACTTGAAGTACCAAAGTACGTCTGCGTGTCCTCCGCCTCGCATCTTCAGCAAACTTGCGAGCTGCATAATTTGCGTTCAAAGCTCACTCATTGCAGACCGGAGAGGCAGTGCAATCCGGCCCGCGATCGAAACCCTGCAAAAGGTAAACCGCTCCTGCGGCAGGGCACGGATGGCAACTTCCACAGTGGACCACGGGTTCACCGAATATTTACTATCCCTTTTTGACGCAAATCGATTCTCTGTCAGCAATGAGCAGATAACTTTCTAACACTAAACATTACATTCTCATCATTCCAGACAATTTTATCAGGACTTCTGAAATGACTAATAATATTTAACTGAAATTCTTTTAAGGATTCTTCAAATTCTTTCTTGGAATATAAACTAAATGTAGAATAATGATGCTTTCTGGCTTGTTTTATGAGCCATTTCAAATTAGCTTTTCGTTTATATTTGAAATATTCAATAGATTCTAAAACTAGATCGGATATCTTCTTTAACGTTTTCTCAAATTCATTTATCTCCAAAAGGCGTTTCTCTTTTTCATGAAATTTAGGGAAAAATCTTCCCCAAATATTTCTTTGATTCTGGCTTTGTAAGCGAGTGTAAATAAATAACCGTCCTTTATTTTTTAAAACCCTGGAAGATTCTTTCAGAAAATCTAAAAGGTTGAAATGATGTACAGCATTAAAGGTGACTAAAATATCAAAATAATCGGCAATTAATGGTAAAATAATTGCTGATGCTCTTACTGCATCAAACTCCTTTATATTGTGTTCTCTTAAATTCTTATTAAGTTTTCTCAACATATTTTCATTATAATCAATACAAATAAGATAGAGAGATTTGCCGATATGATTAAACAATTCTATATCATATCTTCCACCTCCACAACCAATATCTATTCCTTTTATCTTTGTTAAATTTCTCAGTTTATTCTTTATGAATAAGATTGGTTCTATATCCGTAGTTCTCAGGTCTTCATATTCGTGCGCGATTTTTGAAAAGTGGCGGTGAATCTCTTTCATGGTTTAGTGATTTTTAACTTTAAATATCACAATGTTTCTACTTCACTTAATTTTGCCATATGACTATTGAGTTAGCTCCGCTTCGATATATAGTCTTTGATTATTGGGTGATTATCCCTTGTCCCTCCAATGCTCTCCTCCCGTGAACGGTTGCCATCCGTGCCTTGCCGCAGGAGAGTCTGTCCCGCAAATATTAGTTGCAAAATGAGGCCGAATTCGGTAAAATATTATATAATTTCAACATGATAATTGCTTTTTGAGGGCCTCATGAACTACAATTTCAGAAGCTATAATCCGGAGCAACCATATCTGCTACCCCCATCTCTGGACGACTGGCTCCCCCAGGACCATCTTGCCCGATTTATATCTGAGACAGTTGATCAAATGGATCTGTCAGCATTAATCACAGCTTACAGAGCCAATGGCCAGGGAAGCGCAGCCTATCATCCGGCAATGATGGTAAAGATACTTTTATACGCCTACTGTATGGGTATTCCATCCAGCAGGAAGATTGCCAAAGCCCTGGTAGATGATGTGGCATTCAGATGGCTTGCTGCCGGTAATTTTCCAGATTTTAGAACCATATCAGAATTTCGCAAAAGACATCTCAGGGCTCTGCAGGATCTTTTTCCCCAGATACTACTTCTCTGTAAGGCTTCTGGTTTGGTAAAGGCTGGCATTATAGCCCTTGATGGCACCAAGGTTAAAGCCAATGCAAGCCTGAGCCGCAACAAAACTTATGAGCAGCTTTCCAAGCAAGAGAAGCGACTCAAGGAGAAATTGGAAGCACTCCTTGAGCAGGCAGAGAAGACAGATCAGGAGGAAGACAGGCTGTATGGCAGCAAACGTGGTGATGAACTTCCTGAGGATTTGAGTACTGCAGAAAAAAGGCTTGCAAAGATCAAAGAGGCTAAAAAATACCTGGAAGCCAGAAAAAAGGCTGAAGCCAAAAAGAGCAAGGAGTCTCATAAGAAACACGGCAGAAAATCTCAAAAGCCTGACGACACAGTGAAGCCTGAAACCAAGGTCAATATGACCGATTCTGAGAGTCGTATTCAGAAGACGTCCAAAGGTTATATTCAAGGTTATAATGCTCAGGCCGTAGCTACAGAAGACCAGATAGTTATTGCCTGTGACGTGGTGAATGAGGCCAATGACATTCATCAGCTTAAACCTATGCTGGAGCAGGCACAGCAGAATCTTTCAGAAATAGATGTTTACGCAAAGACAGTCCTTGCTGACGCAGGGTATTGCAGTGACGATAATCTTGAATACCTGGAATCCAAGGATGAAATAAACGCTCTTGTTTCAACCCGGAAAGAGCAAGAGATGAGAAAGGCCGAATCCGGCTCCAAAAATATCAGGCACCGTTCCGACAGATACAAGGCCATGGACAGGAACCTCCAAAACCCAGTCAGTCGATATATTTATGGATTTCGCAAGCGAATAATTGAACCTGTATTTGGGCAGATGAAACATTGTCAGGGTTTCCCCGGCTTTCTCTTACGTGGACTTGAGA
>PQXD01000007.1:68415-71434 GCA_003194485.1 Deltaproteobacteria bacterium | reverse complement strand
GGTGGAATAAGGCTCTTATGACAATGAATCTCAATAATCAGCATTTCCAGAAAGTCCAGAGGGGCATAAGGCCAAAATTTGGCCGAATCGAAATCTTCGGCTGATATGATTTACGGGACACGCTCAGGAGCGGTTTGCCTTTTGCAGGGTTTCAACCGCGGGTCGGATTGCACTGCCTCTCCGGTCCGCAATGAGTGAGCTTTAAAACCCGGAAAAAGGTAACCGCTTCAAGGCAGGATATAACGGGTTCTCCGAATATTTACTGTATCGTCAGACAAAAATATATAATAATCCTGTAAAAACAATTAGTTATTAGTGAAAGCGAGACCAAGTTATGGTATATTTGTATTATCAAAACCAAACCGTATCAGAGGTCTCGCATGTATATACTACACTCATTGCTCAAAAAACTCAAAAATGAATTTGCCCTTTCAAGAAAAGGGGATGAACGCCGTTTTCTTGATGCCATATCTGTATAATTTCAAAATTAGGGAAGTTAAACCGTAAGCAGATTGCCACATACATTGGCAGGGGTTGCGCCCTTGAACCGAGATAGTGGTTTTTTCGCAAGTGAACTATCAGGGGCGGAAGCTCCTCACGATTCTCAACGTTATGATAAGAAACGTACAAGGTGGCATCATGACCTGTGAACCGGGGAAATGGACCGCACCCGTTTTTGTTTACAGTGTCAAATATCCATCAGGAGATAGGCTGGTCGCAAGCATAACCATATTGATGTCCCTGTGCTCTGCCCAACTGATGGCTTCTCTGCTTGTACGTTCAAGCCAGAAGTTCTCAATTGTTTTGATTAACGGCGCGTACTGCATCAGGTTTTCAATCCGCGTGCGGAGTAGTGGATGCTTCTTATTAAAAAGGTCCGGGTTACCCTCAATCAATCCCTGTAGCCTTTCGACAGCCTTCAGTCCGATAGTCAATCCCAGTTCCCGAAATGCAAGACGATGATCGGCAGGGAGCTCCAGATGATTCATTCTCACGTAGGATTCCAGGCCCGGCAGAGAAGAATCCAACAGAACCCCCGGCAGATTGGTCTGTTCAAAATTTTTGTCGATTATCAGTTGTACTACTCTGTAGGCGTTACACAAAAGGCCACCAATACCGAGCGGGTCATCCGTGACCCAGGTTTTTCCTTGGCAAATATTGGCCATGTCGGAGATCTCCTTATTGAGATCCAGGTCCGGTGATTTTTGCGAACTTTTATCTGCGGTCGCTTGAAGCTGGTTGTATGTGATGAACCCATCGAGAGGATCGTGCTGTCCCATAGACTGTATAAGCGGACGGGAGAGGTCTATGCTCATTTTCCAGTACATGCGTTTCTGGCCGCCTGAAAATGGAACATAAGTAAACCCAGCGTGGGCCGTTTTCGCAAGCTCTATCGCCCACGTATTGTAAACCATATCGCCAGTGACCCGGCTCACGCAATTGAGAGAGTGCATCCATTTCGTCAGGTAATGGTAGTACTGTCCGTCACGCTCCCATTCCAGACGTTCGTCAAATGGATCAGCAGGCCCCCGTTCGTTCATTTTCTTGCCGATTCTCAAGCCACCTTTTGTAGGGTGCATTTTCCCTTCCTGTTCCACGAGGCCGCTGATCCAGCCGCTTCGTGGGTCGTCTTCTCGGTGCCGGCCGAGTATGTTGTGAACCTGATCAACCAGCAGCAAGGCCATGTTTTTGTATGTTTCATCACTCGTTTGGCGATAAAGCTCTAAGAAGTTGCATACGGCGAAAGCGTCTGTCCACAAATAGCGTCGCGGAGTCTCCCTGGCTGGTGAAAGACCGGTCAGATCGGCAAATTCAGCCATGATTTCCCGGACAATAGAAAGCTGTGAGTCTTGTCTTATCTTCTCCATTGACAAGTAGAGTATAAGATATCTCCCGAGCGTATGTAAAGCAGGTTCTTTGAATTAATTGGTGAGGGCCCATCGATCAAGGGCCTCGGGAGAAAGGCGGCAATCGTCAGGAGGTGGCTTTTTCCTCGTCCAGACGTGCAAGGCCTTCCAGGATCAAGTAATCAAGCCTTTCATCAACAAGGATATCCTCCGACTCCGGATATACCTTGTCGCGGTAAACGAAATGCCCCTTCCGCCAAGTGAGGACTTCGAAGACTATTTCCCTGATCTGTTCGTGAACCACAGAAACCAAGTCAGCATAATCCAGGAACCCGTTTTCCGCCAGTATCTGTCCGATGCGCTTGCGGCCGCGTTCTTTTTGAAAGATTTGGAGACCCCACTTCAGCTGTTCCTTGGTGATCCACTCATGTTCGATAAGAAATTGGCCGATTTTTTTCTTGTTGTTATCCATTCTGGCGTAGACGAGGTGCCCATCCCTGAAGTAGAAGCTTGCTGCATTGCCGGCAATTACAAACTTGAGCTCGCCGGAGAGCGAGGTCAGGCTTAAGGTCTGCAGGACTAATGCAGGATTAAAGACCGAAAGGTTTCCTACCAGATCCATCTCATACCATTCATCAGCGCTGAGGAGCGGCCGATTTTAAAGTACAAAAGTATGTCCGCGTGCCCTCCGCCTCGCATTTTTGGCAAACTTGGGTAATTTCTCAATTTATTGAGAAGTTACAGACTTGGTCGCTACGTAATCCGGGATTATTATATCTTTTTTATCGGAAAGAATGACTTTTTTGTTTAAATCCAGGCCGATACTTCCTGAATTTACGGCCCCATCTCCACCCAATCCGGATGAATCGCCTCCTCAATCAGCCAATCAGGAGACCGGCATATGAAAAACAGTCCTTGACCGATGAAATGCATATTTGATATAAAGAAACTTAAGCGAAAACGGTCTTGGCTTGGAGACACGGAAAAGGCCTTTGCGTCCGTAAATATTCGGTGAACCCGTTATATCCCGCCTTGAAGCGGTTACCTTTTTCCGGGTTTCAAAGCTCACTCATCGCAGACCGAAAGAGGCAGTGCAATTTGGCCCGCGACTGAAACCCTGCAAAAGGCAAACCGCTCCTGCGGCAGGGCGCGGATGGCAACCGTTCACAGGA
>PQXD01000007.1:36783-68117 GCA_003194485.1 Deltaproteobacteria bacterium | reverse complement strand
CATCGCCTTAAGCGCAGCATAAGGCGAATGCAGAGGGGGCAGGACATCCCCCATGTCAAAAGCCTTAAGAAAACAAGGGGCTGAAGTGTGAAGTGAAAAGAAATATCCCCTTCCTGTGAACGGTTACTTGAGACCACCGGTTCACCGAATATTTACTTGTATCCGGAGACAGCTTCTTTGAATTGATCCTGGCCGCAACCAGGATATCCAAACGGGTTTCGTGATCAGTTGCCCTTTGTCAATCATCAGCTATTTTATCCTCATAACGACAGCGTATCTCCGGGACCAATTGTCTTTGATCACTCAGGCGATCGGTTGTTGAGGGAGACAATGAGCTTAACGCAACGAGAAGTTTCTTCAATAGTAAGCAGGCTGGTACAGGCCGCAAATCGCGAACTGCCACAGGATGTCGAGTCAGCCCTCCTTGTTGCGAGGGAGAAGGAGGAGTCACAAAACGGCAGGCTGGCACTGGATATTATAGTAGAGAACGCAAGGCTTGCCAGGCAGACCGGTCTCCCGATATGTCAGGATACAGGCATTGATGTTGTGTTTGTGAAAATAGGCCAGGAGGTCAATATTGAAGGAGATCTGGCCGGGGCGGTAAATGAGGGGATTGCCCTGGGTACAGCAGAGGGCCGCCTGAGATGCTCTGTTTGCGATCCTGTTACCAGGGAAAACACGGGGGACAACACCCCTGCAGTCGTCCACATTGAGCCGGTGGCCGGTAATACCTTAGAAATTTCTGTACTGCCAAAAGGCTGCGGAAGCGAAAATATGAGTACAGTGACGATGCTTCCGCCTTCGGCAGGTAAGGATGGCATTGTAAGAGCGGTAGCGGATCAGATACTAAGGGCCGGACCGAACCCCTGTCCTCCGGGGATAATAGGCATAGGTATTGGCGGAACAATGGAGAAGGCTGCGCTGCTTGCCAAAAAGGCTTTGTTGAGACCTGTGGGCTCAAAAAATTCAAGGGATGATGTGGCAAGGCTGGAGGACCGGATCTTTGTTCAGGTAAACGGCCTTGGGATTGGTCCCTTGGGACTCGGCGGGTCTGTTACGTCACTTGGTGTGGCAGTGGAGATTTATCCCTGTCATATAGCAAGCCTCCCCTTGGCAATAAACATCCAGTGTCACGCTGCCAGGCATTGCACGGCAAGGTGGAAGAATGGCTCTTGGCTGATGGTCCAGCCCCACTTGTCCTTTGAAAATGATGTCCGGCATCCCACGGCCTTCAAGGACAGGGCTTTTCGCATAGACCTGCCGTTCTCAGAATCGGTTATAGCGGGTCTTCGGGCCGGTGACTGGGTGTTGCTCAACGGTTTTGTCTATACGGGGCGGGACCAGACCCATCGTCGCTTGGTGGAAATGTTAGACAGTGGTGTCTCCCTTCCTATGGACCTCAAGGATCAGTTAATATACTATGTCGGTCCCTGCCCGGCCCCGCAAGGGAGGCCGGTGGGCTCTGCAGGACCCACCACCAGTTACCGAATGGATGCCTATACACCCCGCATACTGGATGAAGGAGTGCTTGCCACAATGGGGAAGGGAAAGCGCTCTCCAGAGGTAAGGGCTGCCATGAAAGAGCGCGGGGCCGTGTATTTTGCCGCAATAGGGGGTGCCGGAGCCTATCTGGCGAACTGTATAGAGTCCTGCGAGCTGATCGCGTTTCCGGAGTTGGGTCCTGAGGCCCTGTACCGGATGAAGGTCAAGGACTTTCCGGCCATTGTGATCAATGACGTAACGGGTGCGGACTTCTATGAGATCGCAATCAAACAACATAAATGACAATCGGCATGGCTCACAGATCAAAAGGTGTCAGGCTCTTATAACCGTTTTCAGTAACAACGAGTGTCTGTTCAAATTGAGCAGAAAGCGATCCGTCCTCGGTTACTACCGTCCAGTTATCTTCCAATATCAAAATATTTCTTCTTCCCAGATTTATCATAGGTTCAATTGTAAAGACCATACCTGGGACCAGGACTATACCTTTCCCTCTTAGGCCGTAATGGGGGACCTCAGGAGGTTCATGGAATTCAAACCCAACGCCATGGCCAACAAATTCCCTGACCACCGAGCACCCTTCCCCTTCAGCATATTTTTGAATGGCCCAGCCTATATCTCCTATTGTATTCCCAGGACGAACCATTGACATGCCGACCTTCAGACTCTTGCGGGCAACCTTGACAATTTTCCGGGCCTGGGAACCGGGTGATCCCACGAAAAAAGTCCGGTTTGCATCGGCATAATATCCGTTCAAGATGGGAGTTACGTCCACATTCACGATATCCCCGTCTCTTAGGACCCGTTTACCGGGGATTCCGTGGCAGACAACCTCATTTACGGAAACACAGACGCTTTTGGGGAAACCCCTGTAATTAAGAGGCGCGGAGACGGCATTATTTTTTAAGGTGAATTCATGGACCAGGGTGTTAATATCATCGGTGGTTATTCCGGGCCTGATCTCATCCTTCACCAATTGCAGAATCTTCAGCACCAGTTGTCCGGTCTTTCTGATGCCTTCGATATCCTCCTTTTCCTTGAGCCGAATTCCGTATTTCTGTAAATACAGATTTTTGAGATCACGGTGTTTCGGGCCTTTCTTGAGAAGACAACATTTTTTATATTTCAGGCCGCTTCCACAAGGGCATGGATCATTCCGCCCCACTTTTTTGTTGGTCCTGTTTTTAAGTATCACGTTTGCAATTACCTGAATAATTGAGTTATTTTCCTGAAGTCCATACGCTCCTTGCCATGCCTCTCATTAGAGAAACAGATTCCTATATAAAAAATCCTTGCAATGGCAACCTGTTTCCCTTATATCTCTTATGCACGTTGAAGACCAGGGTTTTTTACAGTTTTTTTATAGTAAGGCTCTAAAACAATTATTGCGGACCAACCAAGAAAAAGATATTAATTTCAGTAAATGGTTCACGAATCTAATTTTTTGAAATTGAGGCGAGGGTAAAAGTGACCGATACGGATAATAATAAGGAAGTAGAGGGCCAGATAAAAGTGATCGATACGGAAGGAATGTTGGGCAAGACTCTTGCTTTCTCCAGTAAACTCCAGGAATTATCCGAAAGTATGTGCAAAGACTTTGAGCCCCGTATCCCGGATAACTGTTACAGCTTTTGTAAGCATGCGACTTTCTGGATAGACGGTCAAGGTGAGCGCACCTGTCCTTTTGCACCATGTCCCTGTGCCAGCAACTATTCTCCTGTTCTGAAAGGAATATATTGTAGCATAAATCAAGTGGCGAATAATAAGCCGGTGTCTTCTTCTGCCACATAACCTCTCAAACATACATAATAAAGAGGGGGCTTTTCTTCCGAAAATATTCTTCAAGAGTTAAATCTTCGTTTTTCATAAATCCCAGCGATTTTTTTATTATTCTCTCGGAAAAGGGGATCCATGGTCCCAATGCAATTATATGACTATTGAGTCAGCTCCGCTTCGATATATAGTCTTTGATTATTGGATAATCCGTTATAATCAGCATATGATGCGGAGCTAACTCAATAGTCATATGCAAATTATTCAGCAAACCTTGGGGCCGGATGTTGAATTGTATGTTATTTTGATTCTGTAAGTGGTCCGGATTTTAATGTATTGTAAACAGATATGAGAGAAGGAAAAGGTGTTACGCAACAGGATACAGGAGGCTGTAGAGAAGGCCTATAGAGAAGGTGTTGCCGAAGGGACGTTTCCTGATGTGTCCGTATCGGCATCACATCAAGTTGTATCTCCAAAACAGGAAGTCCATGGCGATTTCGCCAGCAATTTGGCCCTGATTACCGCCTCCAGGACCAAGATGTCACCGAGGGACCTAGCCGGTTGTCTGGCCAAAACATTAAGGTTCAATCCCCTGTTTGACAAGGTCGAAGTGGCGGGGCCGGGCTTTCTCAATTTTTTTATAGCCACTACCTGGTGGCAGGAGAACCTGCGTGCCATTTGGGAGGCAGGAGATTCTTACGGCGAGTCCGATGCCGGTAACGGCCGGATGGTACTGTTGGAGTTTGTAAGCGCCAACCCGACAGGGCCGCTGCATGTAGGCCACGGTAGAGGTGCAGCCGTTGGCGATTCCCTCGCGAGGGTCTTGAAGGCCGCTGGTTTCAGTGTGGAAAGGGAGTATTACATCAACGACATGGGAAATCAGATGAGGACCCTTGGGGCCTCTGTTTACTTACGATATTTGGAACATTTTGGGCATGAGGTGGAATTTCCCGAAGAATATTATCAGGGGGACTATATCCGTGATATTGCCTTAAGTATTGCCCTGGAAGAAGGGGATAGATACCTGGATATGCCCCAGGAGTCCTGCCTGATATTTTTTATTGATAAAGCCGTAGAGATCATAGCCTCCGGCATACGCAAAGATCTTGAGGAGTTCAGGGTCCACTATGACAACTGGTTTAGTGAGAAAACCCTTCATGAAAGCGGGCTGGTTGACAGAACCATCTCGGAGTTACGGGATAAAGGCTGCATATTCGAGGAAGAAGGGGCATTGTGGTTCAGGTCCGCTGCCCTTGGAGATGAAAAAGACAGGGTAGTAAAACGTTCGAATGGAGCTCTTACCTATTTTGCCTCAGACATAGCATACCACAGACATAAGCTGGAGAGGGGATACGATCTTCTGGTTGACATCTGGGGTGCTGATCACCATGGATACGTGGCAAGGGTGAAGGCGGCAATAAGGGCCTTGGGTTATCAGGAAGATAAGTTGCAGGTTCTGCTCGTACAGCTTGTCAATCTTCTGGAAGGGGGAAAGATTAAGGCCATGTCAACCAGGAAAGGCGATTTTGTGACCTTACGGGAATTGCTGGATGACGTGGGCAGCGATGCTGCCCGGTTCATATTTTTGACCCGCAGATGTGACAGCCATTTGGACTTTGACCTGGATCTTGCCAGGAGCCAGAGCCAGGAAAACCCCGTTTATTATGTACAGTATGCCCATGCCAGGCTTTCAAGCGTTTTCAGGAATGCGATAGAGCAGGGCATTTCTCTCGCAGGGCCGAAGGATGTTGATGTCTCACTGCTAAACACCACGGAGGATATCAAGCTTTTGAAGCAACTGAGTGCATTCCCTTGCCTTGTGGCTGACAGCGCCCTTGCCCTTGAGCCGTATCGCGTCAGTTATTATCTTACAGAATTGGCGGGTCAACTGCATGGCTATTATACGCGACATCGATTTATCGCCGATGATCCGGATCTGACTCAGGCCAGGCTCCTCATGGCAGATGTGACAAGAAGGGTGCTTCGCAAGGGCCTGGGGTTACTGGGGGTATCAGCTCCTGAAAAAATGTAATTTTTAGTTTAATATACCCTGGGTTGAACGGTTCAATGCTTACAGTTCCCGTAGGATATCAGTAACCTTTGAACCTTTGAACCCGGAACCGATCATTTTAGACGTATATAATTAAAGTTTGATGAATTGAATACGAGGTTTGAAGATGGCTCGGACCGGGAAAAAAAGTAGAAAAATACAGTTTCAGCTCAGTTGGGCAGGGCTTATTGCCCTGTCCGTATCTGGTGTATGTATTTTTCTGTGGGTGTTTATCTTGGGTTTCTGGGTTGGCCAAAAGCTGGTCGGACGCGGCCTGGAGGAGTCGCTTCGGCCCCGGGTTGCCGCAAGGGCAGTGCCTGAAGCCGCAAGGGTCATCCCTGCCGCTTCAGAAAAAACCATGGCTTCGGAGGATCTTAAACCGGATACCCAGGCAGTTAAAGAAAAGGACGGCGACACCAGTGATGTCAATATTTCTCATAAAAAAACCAGAGAAGCAAAGAAGAGGGACGTGTACTTTGTGTTGCAAATAGCTTCCTATGGAGAGAGGGGCCGGGCGGACAAAGAGGCCGGAAGGTGGAGAGATAAGGGTTATCGAGCAGAGGTCAGAAAGGCCGATCTGGGTCCGGAAAAGGGAATCTTCTACCGGGTCCATCTCGGAAAGTTCCATTCTGTTGAAGAGGCCACCAGCTTTGCAGAAAAACTGGCCCAAAAATATAACTTGAAGTCTTATGTCGTACCCGTAGTAAGTAATTAGGAAATATGACTATTGAGTTAGCTCCGCTTCGATATATAGTCTTTGATTATTGGATAATCCGTTACAATCAGCATATGATGCGGAGCTAACTCAATAGTCATATTAGGAAAAAATGATACGGAAGGCCAAGATATCTGATGCAAGGTCCATTCATGTCTTAGTGACACACTTCGCAGACCAGGGCCTGCTGTTGCCGCGCTCTCTCAGTGAGATATATGATCATCTGCGGGATTATACCGTAATGGAGGCGTCCGATAACAATATCGTGGGTTGCGTGGCCCTCAATATATGTTGGGAAGATCTGGCCGAGGTGAAGTCTTTGGCAGTGCGCGAAGACTACCAGGAACAGGGCATCGGCAGGCGGCTTGTGGAACATTGTCTTTCAGAGGCGATTGCTCTTGGTGTTTACCGGGTCTTTACCCTCACGTATCAACCAAAATTCTTTGAGAAATTGGGGTTCATATTGGTGGATAAGAGTTTACTTCCCCACAAGATCTGGGCAGACTGTATAAGGTGCCCGAAATTCCCGGACTGTGACGAAATAGCACTGCTGGTGGAGCTGTGATTATATGTTTGTAAATTTAGTTACAAAGGTAATTGGCACCAAACACGACAGGGAGATCAAGAAGCTACAGCCCATTGTAGATCATATAAATTCTCTCGAGTCAGAGATAAAGGCATTGTCTGACGCAGAACTCAAGGCAAAGACCCCTGAATTTAAGGGGCGGCTTGAAAGGGGAGAATCTCTGGATGAATTGCTCCCTGAGGCCTTTGCAGTGACACGGGAGGCAGCTCGCAGGGTGTTGGGGCTCAGGCCCTTTGACGTACAGCTTATGGGCGGGATAGTGCTTCATCAGGGCAAAATCGCCGAGATGAAGACCGGCGAAGGAAAGACCCTGGTGGCCACGATGCCGGTTTACCTGAATGCACTTACCGGCCGCGGGGTCCATGTAGTCACTGTCAATGATTATCTGGCAACCCGCGACTCTGAATGGATGGGTCAGGTGTATCGCTTTCTCGGCCTGGATGTCGGGGTAATAGTTCACGGCCTTGAGGATGCAGAGCGCAAGGCAGCCTATGGAGCCGATGTGACCTACGGTACCAATAACGAGTTCGGATTCGACTACCTCAGAGACAATATGAAGTACTCCCTTGAAGACATGGTCCAGAGGGAATTTCACTATGCCATAGTAGACGAGGTGGACAGCATACTTATTGATGAGGCCCGGACGCCGCTGATTATCTCAGGCCCTTCCGAAGACTCTACGGATCTTTACTACAGGGTCAATCAGATCGTCCCGTACCTGAAAAAGGATATCCATTATTCAGTGGATGAAAAGGCCAGGGCCGCCACTCTTACTGAAGAGGGTGTGGCAAAGTGTGAAGAGCTTTTGAAAGTGAAAAACCTCTATGATCCGGTCCAGGCCGAACTCCTTCACCACGTGCAGCAGGCCCTCAAGGCCCATGCCCTGTTCAAGAGGGATGTGGACTATCTGGTCAAAGACGGGCAGGTGGTGATAGTTGACGAGTTTACAGGCCGCCTTATGCCTGGAAGACGCTACAGCGAGGGGCTGCACCAGGCCCTTGAGGCCAAGGAGGGCGTAAAGATCGAGAGTGAGAACCAGACCCTTGCCTCCATAACCTTTCAGAACTTTTTCCGCATGTATGAAAAGCTCGCTGGAATGACGGGTACCGCCGAGACGGAGGCAGCCGAGTTCCAGAAGATTTACAACCTGGATGTCGTGGTAATCCCCACACACATGCCGATGATCCGCAAGGACTATCCGGATGTGGTCTTCAGGACAGAGAAGGAAAAATTCGAGGCCGCGGTCAAGGAAATTAAATCCCTTCATGATCAGGGCCGGCCTGTCCTGGTGGGTAGCTCCAGCGTGGACAATTCAGAGCGGCTCTCAAAGATGCTGAAGCGCCTGGGAATCAAGCATGAAGTCCTGAACGCAAAGCACCACGAGAGGGAGGCGGAAATCGTGGCCCATGCCGGGGAAAGAGGCCGGATTACCATTGCCACCAACATGGCAGGCCGGGGGACAGACATAGTCCTGGGCGAAGGAGTGGCCGATATGGGCGGGCTGCATATTCTCAGTATCGAGCGCCACGAGTCAAGGCGGATAGACAATCAGCTCAGGGGCAGGTCCGGCCGCCAGGGCGATCTTGGTTCCTCCAGGTTTTATCTGTCTCTGGAGGATGACCTCCTGCGCATCTTCGGATCAGATCGTATCTCCGGGATCATGAACAAGCTCGGCATGAATGAAGGAGAGCCTATCGAACATTCCATGCTGAGCAAGGCCATAGAGAACGCTCAGCGAAAGGTTGAAGCACACAACTTTGAGATCAGAAAGCACCTCCTTGACTACGATGACGTGATGAACAAGCAGAGAGAGGTGATCTACAGCCAGCGGAGGCAGATACTTGCCGGCAAAGATCTCAGGGAGGAAGTTTACGGTTTTATTGATGATATCTGTGCGGATCTGGTGGATACCTATACTGAGGAAAAAGGCCCTTCGGAGGGATGGGATTGGAAGGCCCTGGAGAAACGTCTTCTTCGCCAGTTTTCTGTTCATCTGGATATTTCTCAGGAAGAAAGAGAGGATCTTGATCAGGCGGGGCTGGAAGAGAGAATAGCCGGGACATTAAGAGAGGCCTATGATGACCAGGTAACCCTGTTCGGAGATGAAGAGATGGCCCGGGTGGAGAAATTCATAGTTCTCCAGACCCTGGACAACTTGTGGAAGGATCATCTCCTTAATATGGACCACTTAAGAGAAGGCATAGGGCTGAGGGGTTACGGGCAGAAGGACCCGCTTCAGGAATACAGGCGCGAGGGCTATGAAATGTTCATGGCCATGATCCAGCGCTTCAAAGAAGAGGCCGTAAGTCTCCTGCTCCGGATTCGTCCCATGCGGGAAAGTGAAGCTGAAGAGCTGGAAGCCCGGCGCAGACAGCAACAGCAGCGCATGAGCTACGGCCGCGGAGACGGCGATGAAAAGCCGAAGACTGTCAGGCGCAAAGGGAAAAAAGTGGGACGCAATGACCCATGTCCCTGCGGCAGCGGCAAGAAATATAAGAAATGTTGCGGAAGGAAATGACCTGTTTGGTCCATGGTTTTGAGGGTTCGGCCGTTTCAGCCGGTATCAGGTATCAGGGACGCCTTGATCTGGGCCTGATAGCCTCTGATGAGCCTGCGGTATTGGCGGCCGTATTTACCAGAAACGAGGTAAAGGCCGCCCATGTCCTTGCAGGGCTTGATCGTCTCAGCAGGGGCGAGCCTTATGTCAGGGCCGTTGTTGTAAACAGCGGCAATGCAAATGCCTGCACAGGAAATGAGGGCGTGGCCCATGTCCACGAGATCTGCTCTCTGGTGGCCAGGGAAATGGGTATCAACTCTGATGATGTAATGGTCTCTTCAACAGGTGTAATCGGCCAGTCTCTCCCCATGGGACGGATAGGAGATGCCGTACCGTCACTCGTGAAAGGTCTTTCTGAAAATGGGCTTGAAGCTGTGGCAGACGCCATTCTCACTACGGACACGGTTCGGAAGACAGCCGTCAGGTGCATTGATATTGAAGGTGTAGGGGTGACTGTTGCCGGCATGGCAAAGGGCGCCGGAATGATAGGCCCCGATATGGGTCCTCCCCGGGCCACCATGCTCTCCTTCGTCCTGTCAGACGCAAGGGTGGATCCGGCCTGGTGGCAGGGTGCGCTTGAGAGGAGCGTATCAGACACTTTTAACCGGATCTCCATAGACGGGGATACCAGCACGAATGACACCGTTATGGCCCTGGCCAACGGTCTTGCCGGAAACATGGAGATCAACGATACCCGATACGGAGAGTCCTTTGAAGCTATACTCAGAGACTTGCTGCAGGACCTGGCCCGGCAGATTGTCAGGGACGGCGAAGGTGTGACCAAGTGTGTAACCCTTGTCGTAAGGGGAGCGAGGACCAGAGGCGAGGCGGACAGGATAGCCCGGACTATTGCCGGATCTCCACTCGTGAAGACGGCCTTTTTCGGTGAAGACTCTAACTGGGGTCGCATACTTGCTGCAGCAGGCCGGGCAGGTTTCCCCCTGGACCAGGGGCTGATCAGTCTGGCCTTTGATGACATCGAGATCGTGAGAATGGGTACGGGTGCCGGCAAGGAGGCCGAGGACCTGGCCAAGAAGGTCATGGCTGCCGGAGAGTTCACGGTTGTTTTGGACCTGGGCCTTGGGCAGGAAGAGGCCCGTATTCTGACCGGCGACCTTTCAATTGACTACGTGCGGATCAACGCCAATTATCGCACATGAGAATTCGCCATTGCTGCAGCAGTTAAATACAATAGTTACTCTTGACAGAAATTTTACGATTTACAGGATAAAAGGTCGGAGGAAGTTTAAAACCATCAATCTGGGGTAAAACGTCCCTTATGCCCACCGTTGGGCAGGAGAAAAAATGAGAGTGCTAGAGGAAAACTACCAGCGGATCAAGGATGATAGACGTTCATTCGATATCCGCTTCTGGCAAGCTCAAGGTGACCGTGCCATTTTTGAGGCAGTATGGGAGATGCTGCATGACTACTTCTTGATTCGAGGCAAAGATGCTAACGAGTCCCGACTTCAAAGAACTGTTGAATCTTTTCGAAAAGCATGAGATTCGCTATCTTATTGTAGGTGGCTATGCAGTAATGAAATACAGCGAGCCACGATTCACCAAAGATCTTGATATATGGATAGCGACTGACCCAGTAAATGCAGAGGCGGTGTACGTGGCGTTGAAGGAATTTGGCGCACCGCTGGCAAATCTTACTGCAGATGACTTCACTGACCAGTCTTGTTTCTATCAAATGGGAAGACCACCTTTGAGGGTTGATATCATGATGTCGATTCCAGGGGTCGAATTTGAAGAGGCATGGAAAAACCGTGAGGTGATTGAGTTGGATGACCACACAATTCCCTTTATTTCGAGATCCGACCTGATCCGGGCAAAAAAGGCAAGCGGAAGGCCGCAAGATGAAATTGATATCAACAAGCTTGAGCATGCCGAACAATTGGATGTGCTTGATGAGAAATAGCGCGCCGCTTCGCGGCGGGAATGCCGTTTACCCGGCAATCTATGTTCTGCCTCTTGATGAATCGTACGATTGTTGTACAATTTCGTGGGAGGTGGGCAACGCCTTTTCCTCGATGTTGAAGCAAGACAGGCTGACGATTGATGAAGCCCTTAAAGGAGAGATATTATTATGAATAAACACCTTTTTTGTCTTATAGCAACCGTGATGATCACTGGTGGCATTTTAACGCTCGGCGGATGTGAGTCCATGGTCCAGCCCAAGGCCACAACAGACACCACCATGGCTCAACAGTCTTTCTCCTGTCCTGGAAAGGCGCAGATAGCTGTGGCCCGCTTTGATTGGCGTGTTGGCGGGGGAAGAACTACTACAATCCGCGGTCTTGGTAATACGGTAACTATCGATCGCGAGGCAGGGATAATGACAGGTCTCCGCGACATGATGGTGACGAGCCTTATGCAGACCGGGTGCTTCAGAGTACTGGAACGGCAGGATTTCGGGGCCATGGCGGATGAGATGCGATTGCGCGAACAAGGCTTTACCAAGGAAAAAACGACACGTAAAGGGAAAGTCAAGGAGGCTGACATAATGGTGGTGGGTTCGGTTACAGGCTGGGAGCCCGGCACTTCCGGGGTTAAGGGAGGAGTCGGCGGCCTTTTCGGCGGAGTCCTCGGCGGTGTTACCGGTGCCATGAGTAAGACCTCCATGGCAATGGACATAAGGATTGTAGATGTAGAAACCACGGAGGTACTTGCAGCAACCAGGGTCGAAGGTAGCAGCCGCGCCATATCCGCTGGCGGGCTCCTTGGCGGTGTCATAGGGACTACGCCTCTTGGCGGAGGCCTGGGTGCCTATGCCAAAACCCCTATGGAAAAAGCTATCAGGAACTGTATATATGAGGCAGTCAAATACATAGTTAATAACACGCCAAGAGAATACTACAAATAGCAAAAAAAGGGGGAAGGTAAATATTCTTATGAACCCGTAGTCCATTCCGCAAACCGTTCACGGACAGGGGATATTTCTTTCCCTTGTTTTCTTAAGGCCTTTGACATGGGGGATGTCCTGTGCCCCCTGCCTTACGCTGCGCTCAGGCGATGCAGTTTCCCCCACAGCAAAAGCCGAGAAAACTGCGGGGGCTTCCGTTAAACTGTTCAAAGAAATATCCCCTCCTGTGAACGGTTGCCATCCGCGCCCTGCCGCAGGAGCGGTTTGCCTTTTGCAGGGTTTCAACCGCGGGCCGGATTGCACTGCCTCTCCGGTTTGCAATGAGTGAGCTTTGAAACCCGGAAAAAGGTAACCGCTCCAAGGCAGAATATAACGGGTTCATAAGAATATTTACAGGGGAAGGACATCTTGCTTTCCCTTGTTATATCCTGCCTTGAAGCGGTTATACTTTTATTATAGCTCCAGCCAGGACTCAGAAAATATGGTCTTCCCCATCAGGACCTTGGTCGTCTTATAGTATTCCATCTCCTTTGGGGAAAGTGTGCCGGGATCAGGTTCGGTTCCATCCAT
This sequence comes from Deltaproteobacteria bacterium, assembly GCA_003194485.1. Classification (NCBI taxonomy): domain Bacteria; kingdom Pseudomonadati; phylum Myxococcota; class Myxococcia; species Deltaproteobacteria bacterium. Next base: position 55,497 of record PQXD01000007.1, on the reverse strand, counting down.
CATATTATGGACCATCTTCAACAACTCAGGCATTTGCCCATGGGCCAGTTTAATTAACTCCTGATCGTATGTATCGACAATGGCAGACCATAATCCATGTTTCATGTACATGGCCAGAAGAGCACGGTTGAGATACGGCCGTTTCTCAGCAGAAACACCGTTTGAGACATTTGACAGGCCTACTATAGACCTTGCCCCCGGAGCAATATCAGGCAACATACCTATAAACTCCAGCCCGCTCATTACCTGGTCTGATCCCAGGGTTATCGGGGTAACGATAGGATCCACCAGAATTTTCTCGTTTGGGATCCCGGCCTCGTTCATGGCCATGGAGAGGTCTACAGCCATGGCTGCCCTCTCGTTGGAATCCCTTGGCATACCGTCCACACCCCAGAGCAGCCCTACCACGTTGCAGCCTGTCTCAGCAGCTATAGGTATCAGTTTTTTCATTCGCTCAGGTTGGAGCGAAATAGAGTTCATCACGTGATTCCTGGGGTTCCTGGCTGCCTTCATGCCTGCAATCAATGCATCGGCATTGGTTGTATCAAGGGAAAGAGGGCAATCGGTAACCTCCTCTACGACACCTACTATCCAAGGCAATAATTCGGGCCCGTCCTTTCTGGCAGGCCCGATGTTGAGATCCAGAAAATCGGCCCCGTCTGCCACCTCTTCATTGGCCATCAACTGGATCGGCCCGGGATCGCGTTCCTTCATGGCCTTTCCGATACGGATACCCATGATATTTATGCTTTCAGCAATACATTGGACATACATGGTTACACCTAATTTCTAATTATTAACCGTTCACACTCCCCGGCAGCCGGTAAACTTTTGCAGGGTTTCAAAGCATAATCCGGTACAAATACCTATCTATGTGCGATCTGCCCGCGGTTGAAACCCTGCAAAAGTTTACCGGCTGCCGGGGAAAGAATAATAACACTAATTGCTCTCGGCCTGCCAATCCCTCAGAAAAGGAGGCAGATGGCTTGCCTCCCTGGGGCCAATCTGGATCTTCCAGTCCGGGAGTTCCTCCTCCAGTTCGCCTTTTATAGAGGCCAGATATCCCGGGATAATCAGGTTCCTGTGTCTGATCCTGTCTTCAATGTTTGATTTTTTGACAAACATACCTATGAGATCCGCACTGAATTTTCCTGCGGCCCAGGCGGTAAGCACTGAAAGGCCCTCTGTATCCTTTATCAGAAGCCAGGACGGGACCTTGCTGCCCTCGACTTCTCCTGAGACGATAAAATAAGTCAGGGAGAAGTTACATGTAATAAGCACAGGGGAGTTCTCATCCGGCCCGTTTATCGGATAAATGTCTTCTTCTACCACCATAGGCCTCTGAGGATCAGTAAAGATGTTAAGCCGTTCAAGCAGGAGAGGAAACAGGATGTCTCCCTGCAGGTCGGACAGAACTACGATGCCGGCATACTTGGCCACCAGAACCGATGCAATCATCGTTTCCAGCAAGGGGTCTTCGGTCATCTCGCACGGGAAAGAGATGGTGGGAAATCCAAGGGCCTTGTACCTGTGCCTTATGGAAGCCCTGCGCATGGCTACCTGATCTTCAAATGCAGCCCTTACGGTCCTGGCACCGGTATCCAGTACAAGATCCTTGAGCCCCGATTTCTGCATCTGTTCCGAGATGTTCGCTGCCTCTCCCAGGGTCTCACCTTTCACCGTCAAAGGACAGCCGGCTTTTCTGGCTATCTCTGCCATGGTCTCTGAATTTTCTTTTGTGGCACAGTAAAGAAGGGGCTTGTGGTCTCCGCAGACTCCGACGCCTGCCGTAAGGCAGCCGGCCTGATCGCTCATAAGGATAAGAGCGGCATCAGGGCACTCGTTCCGGATACGTTCCACCAGAGAAATAAATGCCCTCTCTTCTCCTGTAGCATCATTTACAGCTATCAGGTCCGCCTTGAGCACCAATCCTACACGATCATAGCGCAGCTCATTGAAACGTTTTAGACGTCCTGAAACATCATCCTCGTCCATATCGGTCCCGACCAGGACCGCGATGCCCGTCGGGTGTTCAAATCTCCTTTCATGCCGGTACAGACAGGTCTCTCCTCCCATCTCAAAGGTGTTATCACCGCTGCCGAGCGTGATGGACCGGATGGGCGGAGCAGACGCCTCCCCCACTTTTTCCTTTACCTCATCAGAGATATACGGGCATGCGCCTATATCCGCCTGACCTGCTGCCACCTTCATGGCAAAGGCCAGACAGGTTGGTACGCCACACTCCCCGCAGTTCGTCTTGGGAAGCATCTTCAATATCTCTATCCCGGTGAATGCCATGCGAGTTATTCCTTTCCTGTTAAACTATGCTCTCCATGTCCAGTGCCGGGTGTCCCTTCTCCTTAATGTAACGGAGAACTTCGTCTTCCGTGATGGCTACCTCATCGTCTGCTATCATCTCAACCAGATCGGGCACACCCTCTTCTTCAGCCCTCTCCTGGAGCCGGTCCCTGAGTTCTTCTTTGAGTATCCTGGGCATCCATACCACACGCTTGAGCCCGCCCTCGGCCTTTACAAACTTCCTGCTGCAGATGTAGTGTTTTGAAACACCGAGAAAGCCGGGGGTGACCTGCCCTCCGCCAACCATCCCGGCCGTGGTGCTGAACTTCATCCCGCTCGGGGTCATCCCCATGTAGTCCCTGTTTACAATCATTATGCCATTGCAAGTAGGTAGCATGGTGGCGACACACTCAAAGCAGCCGCAGGCGGTCATTGGATCTATCATCAGGCTGTAGGCACTGACCCGCTCAACATTACCCCTGGATGCCTTCTTAACGAACTCGTTTATGCCCGTCCACTGACCGAGGTTGGCATCAATGAGTTCTCCCTTGGTTATGGGCTGGTTCGGACCTGTAGGATTGATTTCATAGGAGGCCTTGCCATCCAGCCAGTTATACGCACCACACATGCCCACGCGCTCAGGAGTGATCACGCATACATGGCTCGGGGCAAAAGACTGGCAGAGAGTGCACGAGTAGAAAATATCTTCACTCTCGTCCGTCATGGAGCCAAGGCGGTCATCCCTGGCACGATAGATATCCTTTGCCATCTCGATGATCTCCTTGACCCTGGACTCCTCTGTATATATCTTCACCTGGATCTTATCCACAATGGCACCAAAATCCTGATGGAGCTTTCCGTGCAGGATGCGGCCGATATGCTCGAACTTGAAGCCCTTTTCTATGGCCGCCTTACTGACCCTGAGCCACATTATATTCCGCTGCCCGATGTGCATGATTCCCTGGGCATAATTGATCAGGTGGTGGAACTGCCGCTCGAGGATGGGCTCGAAGTCAGACTGCATCTGCCGGCCTGCCACCTCGGCCAGTATGGCAAGCGGGAGTTTGGCACCCTCTTCCACCTCGGTTATCTCCGGCCCCTCCACGGTGACCAGTCCGTCCTGCACCTCATCCATATCTCTGGAGACCAGGAGTTCGACCCCCAGACTTCTGCCTCCGCCGCACTCGAGATGGAGATCGTCTTTCCTTACACGCTCTCCCTCGAAGGCAGGACCGTAAGAGGTTGGTATGTCGATCTTGGATACAGTGACCTTGAGCCCCCTCACCTCTATAGCCCTCTGTACAATCTCATCGTGAGGGACCTGGCTGACCACGTGTTCGTAAGTACAGATACCTGTCGGCAGCACCTGCGGTATATCCCAGTCGGATATGGTTGGAAAACCCCAGTTTATGGCCCCGGCTGCATTGGCATACCACTCGTCGGAGACCGGACCAAAGGCGACGACAAAGGCAAAGGTCCTGTCCTTGTTATAGATCAAGTTGCCCCTGAAGTCGCCTGGCTTTATGCCGCCAAAGGCCAGGGCAACGCGACATGCAAAGCCTATTGCGAACACCGCAGAGGTATATGTGGGCCCAAAGGGCACAAGCCGGGTGGACCAGCCGATCTGGACCTTCTGCTTCGCCAGCAGATCCGGCATAGATATCCCATCGGTCTGATCGTGCATAAAGATGTAGAGGTTCTTTTCCTGAAGCTCCAGGGCGATCTTGCCTGCGGTCTCCGGGTCCGCGGCGGGGGCTCCGAGTATGGCGGCAAAGCCGGGTGCAGTACCATCAACAAACTCCACGCCACGCTTACGAAAGATCACGTCATCTGCCGCCCCAAGCCATATGCGGTCACCGGTAGGGTCCTCGGTCTTTGCATAAAAGTCCGGTTCGTCGATATAGTAGCAGATGGCCTCATACATTTCCTCGGCAAAGAAGGTGGCCATTCCGGCATCCAGGGCCGGTGCCAGGTATGGCAGCCATAAATGCTCACTGACTGTTGCTGGAAGCAGCTTGCGACATTCCTGGAAGATCTCCCTCATGTCGCCCAGTTGTTTTACCGGTGCCCCAAGTATGCTGTAAATTATTGGCAGGTAGTAGGCCGTATTGGGAAAGGCGACCTCATGTTCGGGTCCATGTTTCTTGAGGGCCTCTTCATATTTTTCTTCGGCCATGTCCACTATCTTGTGGGCCCCTCGAATCGCTGCGGAACAGATGATCTTTGACATTACAATCCTCTCCTGAAAAGATATCTTGGGATTATACTTATCCCATCATTGCCTGAATCAGGACCTCTGCCAGGGCGATTGCCTTCGGGTGCCTCATCACCATGATTTCACCACCGGCAAGCAGCAGGATAGAGGCGGTTATTGCCTCCATGAGGACACCCCGACGCTCCTGGTCACCCATATGGGCATCACTTGGAAGGCGGCACTCTTTGGCCTTCCAGACCTCCTTTCCCAGATTGCATATAAAGGGTACCTGGAGCTTCTCATCCTGCTGGGTCAAGGCGGCAAGCCTTATACGCTCCATGACTGAATAGGAGTACTCGATACCATAACCCACTGCCCCTATAGCGGGGTCCATCACGATCTGGTCCATGGATACCCCAAGGTTCTCCAGCAGTATGTTCAATTGCTTGGCGAGATTCACGTCAATGGGCGTGGATGCCACCACCGGGAGATGGAAGGCCATGGCCGTAGCCCCCAAGGCACGATAATTTGCATCAGTCAGCGGGCCGAGGCACACCTTGCGATTACCTATGTCGCCCACAAGGTTGGTCACCTCTCTCAGGGTCTCGGTGTCTTTCTCGGCATTTCCACAACCCCAAAGGATCACAGGCACATCCACCTCTTCTATGACTGACTGGGCGACCTTGGCCGCCTCGCCCGAGGGGTGGTTCATGCCGTTAGGATCAGTGCTGATAAGGGAAAGGCAAATGGCCCTTGCGCCATAGTCGTCTATGCATTTCCTGGCCCATGCAACCGGATCTGAAGATACATCGGCATAATACCTGCCCAGGGCATCAGGCCACTCCTCAGGCTCTGAATCCAGGACCTCAAAGGCCACACAGGGTGCATGGGGCATATCTCCTTCAAACAGGTGGAAGGGCAAGGTGGCTGCCCCGCCGACTGTCAGTGCCTTTTCACCTTCACCCAGGGTCACCTTCCGGATGACGCCTGTGTATGATTCTATAAACAGATCCTCTGGCACGGACCTCGCCCTTTCGGAAAGAGGCCTGGTCTCCTTCGGAAGCTCGGCAACAGAGAGGGCCTCTATCCCAGCCGGTGCAGCAGGAACAGGGGTCACTTTTTTTGCCCTGGCCTTTACCTCCTCAGTCACTGGAGGGGCTTTGGGCTCGGGAGTGGGCGGGGCTTCCGCCTTTTCAGGCGCCTCCGGCTTGGCAGAAACCGGCACAGGGGCTATTTCTCCGGACTCTGCCTTAAGAAGACCGGCCTTTGCCTTTTCATCCTCAGGCTCCAGCTCCAGGGCCTGCCTGAAGGCCTTCAAGGCCCCGTCTGCATCACCTTTATGCAGGCAGACATTACCTCTGGCAACAAGGCGTATCACCCATTTCCGCCGCCACTCTTCGGGGCTCAGCCCCTCAGGACACGGCGGGATCCCTTCCGGCACGGCCGGAGCTGCCGCCTCCTCTGCCGGTGCGGAAGTTTCAAGGGCCTCCCTGGCCTTTTCCAGCCCTTCCTTGGCATTTATGTGCCCCGGCTCAATCGCCAAAGCCTTTTCAAAGGCATCAAGCGCACCGGCTGCATCATTCTTATGGAGAAGCACGTTGCCTTTGGCTACGAGGTTAACCACCTTTTTGTGCCTGGCCTCTGCCTCTGCATCCGGTTTTTTTACCCCTTCCTCAGGCGCAGCCGCACCTTCAGGAGGCATTGTTACCCGTTCGGCTGTATCCATGCGCAGAAGGAATTCCGCCTCAAAGAACCGCCTCAGGGCCTCAAGCTGATCCTCATTTATGCCCAGACCTTTGCTTAGGGCCTCAAGCCCCAACCTGATGGAGTTTAGAGCGCTCCTGTCGCGGGTTGAGAGCACCCTGCCTTCCCCTTCCGGCCGTTTTACGGCCCGGCCCGGTCCAGGCCCGGCCTTGATCTCTGCAAGTTCTGCAGTAAGCCGTTCTATTTCGGTATCCTTTTGCTCGGCAATTGCCCTTGCTTCCTCTGCCTGCTTCTTAAGACCGGATATCTCCGAAGCTGTTCTGTCTTTCTCTTTTACGACGAGATCTCTTGACGCCCGGACCTCTGCCTTGGCCTGTTCAAGCGCTTTTTCTGTCTCTGCCTTAGTTTCTTTCCTCACCCTGGATACTATCAGTTCTATGGAATCAGAACTCATCAGCCTGGATTCAACCATCTTTGTTTCAGGTCTTGGTGAAAGACCTGCAAGGGAGACTATCTCCGGGACCGCCTGTTCCCATTCGATGGCCATGACGTGGACCCCGGCCACTCCTGGTATTTCACTGACCTGCTTTATGATATCCACGCAGATATTGATACCTTCTTCTTTTGGATCCTTTGCGTCCTTCAGGCGTTCGATAACCTCGTCCGTTACATCGAGGCCCGGCACGAAATTTTTCATATACCGGGCCATCCCGACCGACTTGGGAGGTGTCACCCCTGCAAGGATATAGACTCTTTCATGAAGGCCGAGATCCCTTACCATCTCCATGAATCTGGCAAACTTGTCTACATTGTAAACGATCTGGGTCTGAATGAAGTTTGCACCTGCATCTACCTTCTTGGCCAGCCTTATGGGCCTGTACTCAAATGGATCGGCAAATGGATTTGCCGCCGCACCGAGAAAAAGCCGGGGCTCGTGGTCTTTGATCTCCTCACCGCACTGGAATATCTTATCATCCCGCATGCCCCTTGCCATGCACAGGAGCTGCATGGAGTCCATGTCAAAGACCCCTTTTGCCTGTGGATGGTTTCCGAATTTCTGGTGGTCTCCGGTAAGGCACAAGAGATTCTTTATGCCAAGTGCTGAAGCCCCCAGGATATCTGATTGCATGCCGATGCGGTTCCTGTCCCTGCAGGTCATCTGCATTACAGGTTCCACGCCTTCCGCCAATGCAACAAGCCCTGCAGTCAGGCTGGACATCCGTACTATGGCCGTCTGGCAGTCAGTTATGTTGACCGCATCTACATGTCCCTTGAGGATACGGGCCTTATCACGGACTATTTCGTAATTGCCATTTTTTGGGGGTCCAAGCTCCCCGGTCACGGCAAACTGACCGGAGCTTAAGACCTGTTCCAGATTGCTTCCTGCTATCACGGCAGCAAGTCCTCCCTGATTCTGCGACGCGGCCCTCCATGACCGGCCGGTCTCCAGTCGCGAATAGGCATAATTTCCCTGAGTAGTTGATCCTGTTTCAGGCCGGTCAATTTCTCGTAGATCCTGTGCCAGATGCAGGGCACATCCGGATTGATCTCGCATCTGCCTCCCACGGACCCTCCACACGGCCCGTTGGACAGGCTCTTGGCACATCTTGCTACAGGACAAAGCCCGCCGGTCAGATGTAATACGCAGGCTCCGCAACCTGCGCACATCTCAGCCCACTCGCCGCTGCTCAGATTGGCACCGTAAAACGTTGTGTTAAGGGCAGGCATTACCCGGACGTCAGGGCACCGGTCTGCGATAAAATTGACACCGACCCCGCAGGCCATTGAGAGCACTGCGTCGTATTTTTTTCCATCTTCTTTCAGCGGCTCCAGATACTCCGGATCACACTGTCTGACGTAAGTCTCTTCTTGGATCTCTATTGGTTTTCCGGCCTTTTTCCTCCCGAGGCGCAGCGCAGAGGCGAGAGTGTTTACCTCCTTATCACCGCCTGCTGAACACACTGCCACGCAACCTCTGCAACCAAGGATGAGCAGCTTCTCTATCCCGGAGATCATATCCAGGATTTCATCCAAGGGCTTTTTTTCAGCAATTATCATGGTTATATTTCTCCCGACCTATCTAAGTTAAGCGGTTCAAGGTTCACGGTTGGAGAGCCCTAACTATCTGATATCAAAAGGATGATGCCTCAATAGAGACGGCAGGCATGTTTCGCCCATTGGGTAAAAAAGGTTAATCTGAATATTGTGCTTTGAAGTGATGTATATCAATACCTTATAACCTTATAAACCTTTGAACCCTGAACCTATCACTTTATGTACTGTGCAGTCGCTCTAATTTTGAGATCCGTGCTGTCATCTCCCGGGCCGCCTCTACAATGGGCTCGGTCTCACCACAGTGAACAAAGAACATCTCAATCCGATCCGGGTCGATATCCAGTTCCTTGAGGAGTATTTTTGCATAACCAACTCTCTTTTCGGCCCGCCTGCTGCCGGACAGGTTATGGCATTCATCTGCGCGGCAACCTGCCACGAATACTGCCTCGGCCCCTTTTTCAAAGGCATCTAACAATACAGATACTTCGATACGACCAGTACAGGATAGCTTCTTCATCTCGAGACTTTCCGGAATAAGACCCGCCTCCCTCAACGTGTCAGTCGCAACACCGGCAGTGTAATTGCAGCAAAAGGCCACGATCCTTCCGATTTGGTGATTGCTATTCGTATGTTCGCTCATCCAGTCACCCATTCACTCGGTTCACCCAGTCCCCTCTGCTCAAGTGACGGGGCCAAAGTAATGGCCTCGGCAGGACACTCCATGACGCATATACCACAGGCCTTGCAAAGCTCGGGTTCAATATAGGCGTGCCCGATATCAGCTATATGAGGAGCGCCAAAGGGGCAGAATCTGACACACGTGAGGCACGCTACGCATTTCTCAGGATCAACTCTTGCCAGAAGCCCCAGATTTGCCAGACGTTCCTGATCCGCCAGCCCCTGCTTGAGGGCTTTATCCCGCAGCGCCTTTATTACATCGCTGCAACGCACTTCCTGAGGACAGACCTCCACGCAGTTCTGGCACTGTGAACATGCCCAGATTATATCCGAACTCAAGAGCTGTTTATCAAGCCCCAGTACCACCATGTGTACGATCTTTCTGGGATCAAATCCCGGTACCACCTTTTCCACAGGGCACATGCTACTGCATGAACCACATGCATAGCACTGGGCCAGGGAAGAGCATCCTTTCAGATCGGACAACTCTGAACTGAATGAATTATTCAATTTCGAAGATTGTATTGTCATAATTTCTGACTTCTAATTACTGATTCCATGCCAAATCGATCCCTTTTCCCTTACCAATCCCTTTCTGGAAAGGGTCTCCAGGATCTTTTTAATCTCTTCTTTGGTTCCGCCTGTTTTTTCACACAGGACAGCGCTTTCACATGGGCCTTGTTCTGCAAGACAAAGCTGTATCTCCTGAGCGAGTCTCTCCTTGCGGAAGGCAGGATAGACCTTTTTTGCCACTCCCTCTGAAATGACCTGAGTGCTATAGTTATTTGATTTGTGTATATCCTTGGCTAATTTACCAAGGGCGGTGCGCACCTTCAGTGCTGAGACCGCCTTGATTCCGGCCCTTAAATGCATGCGAATTACGTCTTCTTCATTTTCACCTTCAGCGCTGCCCAAGGGCCCCATGGACTTTATGTCTGATACGTATCTTGTAATTAATTCTACAAACCTGGGAGCTTCAGCCGCCGATGCCCACTCAAGGGCCATTCGGTCAGGATTCACTCCTGCATCTTCGAGTGCCTGACGGCAGGTCTCCGCAATTATCATTGCCTCGTAATTACCAGACTGGTAATGACACTCTCCCAGGTGTCAGCCGCCGGTAAAAACACCGTCAGCACCGCATCCAAAGGCTTCCAGGACAAACCGGGCATCTATCCTGCCTGTACACATAACCCTGATAACCCTGACATTGGGTGGATACTGGTATCGTGACACGCCTGCTGCATCGGCTGCAGCATAGCAGCACCAATGGCAAAGAAAGCCCAAGATGTGTGGATTAAAGACCTCCTGGGTCATGGATTTTCTCCTTTAGAACTCTTTCAAACGCATTTATCTTCCGCAAAGGCATGAATCTGGGCCATGATGGCCTCGTCTGTAAATCCACCCATACTGATGGCAAGTGCAGGACAATGTGATGCACATATTCCGCAGCCCTTACATGATGCGGTTATGGTCTCCGCCTTGCGCCGTTTATTTACCTTGAAAAGACGAATGGCATTAAAGGGGCAAAGGCTCTCGCAGATTCCACACCCGATACAGATGTCTTTGTCAACTCTGGAGACTATGGGAGCAACCGCTGCCTTACCTTTTGCCAAAGGTATGGCTGCCTTTGCCGCAGCAGCCTTTGCCTGGGCTATTGATTCATTAAGGGGCTTAGGGCCGTGGGCCAGTCCGCAAAAATAAATGCCTTCCAACGGCAACTCAACCGGCCGCAGCTTCACATGGGCCTCAAGGAAAAAGCCCTCCGGAGTCAGAGGGGCCTTTATGACCCTGGCCAGGTCCTCATTGTCCCCTGGAGCAATACCAACGGAGAGCACCACAAGGCATGCGGATATATCAATATCATCTTTTAGAAGATGGTCAAAGACCCTGACCTTGATCTTCCGGTCCTGCTCTATTACCTGAGGTCTGCGGTCAGGCTCGTATCTTATGAATATTACACCCTTTTTTCTGGCTTCCCGAAACAGATCTTCAGAAAAGCCATAGGTACGCATGTCCCTGTAAAGACAATAGATCCTGAGCTCTGGTTTGATCTCTTTTAATTTAAGCGCATTTTTGATCGCCTGGGTACAGCACAACCGGCTGCAGTGGCTCATGTCTTCCCCGCGGCTTCCCACGCACTGAATCATGACGACGTTCTTTACATTCTTCAGGATGCCCTTGCCCTTAGCCAAGCTCTCCTCAAGCTCAAGCTGTGTAATCACCCGGCTGTTTCTGCCGTACCGGTGAGACTTGGGGCTGTATTCCCTGCCTCCGGTTGCAATGACTATCACGCCGTGATCAACAACCACGCTCTGCCCCCCCTGAACAATGGAAGAGGTAAAATTACCCACATAACCGGAAACTGCCTCTACCTGGGCCTGCAGCATTACCTGGATCCTGGGATGCCCGTTCACCCTCTTTATCAGGTTATCCAGGACATTCGAGGCCTTTTCTCCATCCATGGTCCAGACAAGTCGCCTCAGATTGCCGCCGAGCTGATCACTGCGCTCCACCAGCACGCACTCAAAGCCCTGGTCTGCAATGCTGATCGCTGCGGTCATACCCGCTGCACCGCCTCCTATCACCAGTGCGCTGGGCGATACGTCCACAGTTGTCTGTTCCAGAGGTTCCAGGAGCCCTGCCTTGGCCACCGCCATCCGGACAAGGTCCTTGGCCTTTTCGGTCGCGGCCTTCGGTTCCCGGGAATGGACCCATGAACACTGATTCCTGATGTTGGCCATCTCGATGAGCGCCGGGTTTAGACCAATTGACTTCAAGGTCTCCTGGAAAAGGGGCTCGTGGGTGCGGGGGGAGCAGGCGGCGATGACGACACGGTTGAGCCGGTTTTCTTTTATTTTATCAGCCAGGCCTTTCAGGGCATCCTGAGAACAGGAGTAGAGTGTGTTTTCGCAAAATACCACGCCTGGCAGTGTGCCTGCATAGTCTCTGACCGCCTTGACATCCACAACACCAGCAATATTGGACCCGCAGTGACAGATAAACACACCTATCCGGGGAGCCCCGGATTCAAGGGCCTTGTCCTCTTCCGGATATGTTATGGTAATAGTGCGGGTATTCCGGGCTTCCGACAAGAGCTCCGAAGCCATGGCCGCCGCACCGGAGGCCTGGGTGACACTATCGGGGACGTCCTTAGGTCCCTGAAAGGCCCCTGCCACATAGACCCCGTCATGGCTTGTAACAAGGGGTGAATCCACGGATGTCTTACAGAATTCGTAGCGATTGAGCTCTATGCCGGTAATCTCAGCGATCGCCTTTGCGTCCTCCGGGGCATTGAGTCCTTCTGAGAGGACCACCATGTCAAATAGTTCTGAACAAGACTCTCCGTCATCTGTCGTCCAGGTAAGGGCAAGCTGTCCGTCTACCCGGTCTACCCTGGGAATCCGTGCCCTTATGACCCTGAGTCCGTACTTTTCCTCAGCTTGCTCTCTTGCGGCATCAAAGCCTTTACCATGGGTCCGGACATCCATGAAGAACAGGGCGATGTCAAGATCCGGATTGTGTTCCTTTGCAACAGAGGCCTCTTTTATGGCATACATGCAGCAGACAGAGGAACAATAGCCGTTTCCGCATGTCTCATCCCTGGAGCCTACGCACTGAAGAAATGCAATTTTTTTAGGAGGCCTCTCGTCAGAGAGACGGACTATATGACCTTCTGTCGGCCCGGATGCACAGGTCAGCCGTTCGAACTCCAAGCTGGTGACTACGTCAGGGAAGCGCCCATAGCCGAACCTTTTCAGAACGGACTGGTCTGTCCTGCCAAAACCCGGTGCCAGGACCACTGCTCCGATGTCCAGGCTGAGTTCCCTGGGTTTTTGGCTGAAATCTATTGCCTGGGCCGTGCATGTCTGGGCACAGAGATTACAGGTCTCATAGTTTATCCTCAGGCAGGCCCTGGGATCTATGTAGTAGCTGGATGGAATGGCCTGGACATAGTCTATGTGAGGGGCACGGGTTACATCCAGTCTTTCATTATACAGATCAACAACCGGCCTGGGGCAATACATTGTACATGTACCACAGGCCGTACACTTGTCTTCGTCTATGAAACGGGGCTCCTGATGCACCCTTGCCGTAAACTTCCCTGCTTCTCCTTCCAGGGCCTCCAATCTGGCATTTGTCAGGATCTCTATGTTCGGAGACCGACCGGCCTCAACCAACTTCGGTGCCAGTATTCACAAGGAGCAGTCATTGGTGGGAAAGGTCTTGTCCAGCTGGGACATGACTCCACCGATAGACGCCTTTTTCTCTACCAGGTATACGTAATAACCCAGGTCGGCAAGATCCAGCGTTGCCTGTACACCTGCGATCCCGCCGCCCAGCACCATAATTGCACCGGATTTTTTAGTCTTGCCTTCAGGCATTTGCTTTTCCCAATTCCTAATTCTACTTTTTACATTATTATTTCTCTCAGCACATGGCCGTGTCAAAAGGCGCGCGCTTCTTCTTATTCAGATCGGGGAAGAGCCATCCTCTGCCGTGACAGAAATGGACAGATGCTCAAGACATCTGAAAGAGCGACATGGTTCTTTTCCAAGTATGCTCCAGGCCCGGAAATCTCAAAAAAACCATTTTCCATGGCCCTGACAATGGCTTCAGAACCAAAAAAACCATAGATATTTCGGAATCTATCCGCTAATTGATCGTTATGTCAAGACCCAGCCGCTCTAGCACAAGAAAAAAGACCACCCGGTAGTTGCCGCAGAACCTTGCTCTCCTTCATTTAGTTCTAAACCAGCGGCCCTTAAAAGCAGTTCTTTCCAGGTCCTTTCAGGATACATGGTCAGTATCAGTGTAGGGCCTGGGATTTGGTTCCTGTTCACCCTGTTCCAATTCTCCTGCACGTCTTTTGACAATTCCCTGATCTCCCCGTCTTCTTTCATGTTTTGTATCGTTGTGCCTGAAACGGCACTGATAAGAGAAGCCAGGCCGCTACTGATTCTGTCTGATTTCCCCGGTTTGATATTGGGATCAAGGGGTAATACCAGGTCCAATAGATCTACAGGAGCTTCTCTGGGCTGCAGGGCCTCATAGGCCTTATCGACCAAATCTTTCACCGCAATGCTTTCTCCGATTGGCCACGGCCCTTTGCCGGTGTATTTTTGCCACAACAATGTCCAGGCCCTGAGTCGTTCCTTGGCCATGAGGAAGGTCTCTATAACAGGGGAGTACGGGGCTTTCGGGGGAACCACGGAGCCGGTGGGTTCTCCCGGATCCTGCAATATCGATTTGAGTTTGTTTTCATGGATTGCCAGTTCGTCAAGGTCTGTCTGCAGTTCGTCATTACGCCTGTCCAGATCCAAGGAAAGCTGGAGAAATATCCGGGCATTCAGGAGCGGATCAGCGATTTCAGCGCCCTTTAACGTATTTAGAATTCCCTGCAGAGATTCTTCTTCACCTGCAGCGGCACGTATTAATGTATATGCCGGAATCTTTTCTCCAAGGCCCATATCTTCTGCCCAGGATTTCCAATTGCCGATAAGGTCGGTGAACCAGCCGAGCCTGTTTCCCAGAGGGGCCGGTACAATAGCCTCAATTTCCATGGAGCAGCTATCCGGTGTGGGCGGTAAATCAATGCCCTCTGCAGGAACCAGCAGAGTCAGTTTGGAGAATACCTGTTCAAGCCGCAGCATTGTATTCCTGCGGAGGTAGCTTGCCGGATATAACAGTCCATGTAATATATCCATATTTTTATCCCTGGAAGCCTCGCTTTCTGCACCTGTTCGCGGCAGGCATGTCTGGAGCATTTTTTTTAACGGAATCCGTTTTAGAGCTTTTTGCAATGTAATGGATTATAATTTAAATTGTTAATGCCTGAGATTGCAAGCCGGGAGAATTGGTCTCACATCTTTTGCCTTATTTATTATTTGAGGTTATGTTTTAGGTTATAATAATGCTGGACATGAAAGGCAAACAAGCAAAATCCCATCCCCGGGAGAAGAATAATTCCGGTATTTATGCCGGAATTCGTGGTTATATCGCTCTCTTGCCCCAGTTATTGGGACTGGTGGTAAATCTGTTGAGGGATACAAGGGTCTCCTCTGCCGATAAGGCTATACTGGGCGCTACTGTTGCCTACATATTAAATCCGGTTGATTTGGTCCCTGACTGGATTCCGTTTGCAGGGCTGGTCGACGATGTTTACCTGGTGGCCCTTGCCTTGTTGCGTTTGATCCTGAGGGTCGACGAGCAGGTTCTCAAGGACAATTGGAGGGGACGTGACGACATGGTTCTACTTCTGAGAAAGATGGCTGACGTTGCAGCAGCCTTTCTGCCGGCTCGTATTCGCCGGTCTATCTTCGCCAAAGTTGAAAGATAAGACGCGGGGAGAGATAAATAAAGCAATGTCCGGTTCTCAAAAAATGCAAATAGATATGCCCTGTGGTGTTTTCTATGATCTTTTCAATATGATACTGGATCTCAACGGGACAATTACAGTTGATGGCGGTTTTGTTGACGGTGTTGTGGATCGACTGAAGGAAGTATCAGAGATAATGGATGTTTATGTACTGACAGCAGATACAGGTCAAACTCTTGACCGGTTGGCTGAGCAGTTGGTGGAGGATTGCGGAATAGAGATCCATAGGCTGGAATCCGGCAGGGGCGATATACAGAAACTCGCTTTTCTTGAAAGGCTTGGTCGCGATAAGACCGTGGCTATAGGCAATGGCTGCAATGACGCCCTGATGTTGAGGGAGGCCAGACTGGGATTATGTATAATTGGTACGGAAGGGGCCTCGATTGATGCCCTGATGGCAAGTGATGCCGTTTTCTTCAATATCTGTGATGCAATAGATATTTTCCTGAAGCCCAAACGAATGATAGCTACCTTGCGCAAGTAATTTTTCTGTCTTCCTTTCCCGGAAGG
Source organism: Deltaproteobacteria bacterium (assembly GCA_003194485.1). NCBI lineage: Bacteria > Pseudomonadati > Myxococcota > Myxococcia > Deltaproteobacteria bacterium. Next base: position 39,682 of record PQXD01000007.1, on the reverse strand, counting down.
CTATCCTTTAACAGAAATTTAACGATATAACCGGCTTTTTAGCAACAAAATAACATAAAATCAGCAAGTTGCCAGATGGGTGATTTTGGCTCCATTTTCATGGCTACTTGTGCATAGGCTATGATAAATACCGGTTTTTGGTCTAATCCAAGGCCAGATACATCAAAAGAGTTAAAGGACCTGTATGGAGGGATACGATTCGTATTTAACTATCATCATCGCGAAGTGGAGGGAGTCAGAAGCCTGGCCCTTAAAGTAAAGACGGGTATTGATACTATAGATCCATTTATTCAGGAGATCACAGCCGAGATCTGTCCGACCTGCAAGAGCCCGAACTGTATAAATGCAAATGGTCGTTTCGACTGGTGCGACCTGATATTTTTTTCAGCCTTGGGAATAGAACTACCTCCTTTCAGGGATGGGCTCGGTGATGAAGATCCCTGCCAGTTTCTTGCAGAAAAGGGTTGCCTCCTTCCCCGCACCATGCGTCCGTATCGGTGTAACTGGTGGTATTGTGATTCCTTACTGGAAGCCTTCAATCATTGGCGGCCCAGAAAACAGCGTATGTTTATTTCCCTGATGCAAGACATAACCCAAACCAGGTTTAGAATGTGTAATCAGTTTAAGGAGATACATGCGGCAGTTTCAAGGACGGCCTCCAACCGCTGAAGCACGCATCCCGCTGAAGAGCAAAAGCAATATCTTACCGAAACCGAACCTGGGAAATGTAGGAAATTACGGCTTTTGCGCAGTGACTATCATGCGGTGGTTCATGAAGCCGCGGTCCCCATCGTTTTTGTGGGGAGCGAACTCGGTTTCGACATTTACGCCGGTAAAGCCGGCCTCTCTCACCAATGCTGCCAGGGAATCCGGCCCATAGAGGCGGATGGAGTATGTGCGGTCGCGAATGAGCCCCCTTGTCTTACTGATTACCATCTCACGGGAGCATACGAAATTTCCATTGATTTCGCGCTGACGGCACACCACGATGTCAGGGCCGATCTCGTGCCACGCGATGGGGTTGAAACAGGCCCTGGCAGAAGCGCCGTTGGCCACGTCTATCAACAGCCAGCCCCCGGAGCGAAGGATGCGACGGGACTCGACCAGGATCAACCGGTCGGCATCTGCATTCAGGGCATATCCCAGCGAGTTTCCCATTATGAGCACGTGGTCAAAGACTCCGGACCCGAACCCCGTATTTTGGGCGTTGCCCTGGACAAATTCAACAGGGCAATCGCGATCTGCAGCACATGCCTTGCCGTGATTGATCAGGCAGGCAGAATAATCGAGGACCGTGCAGTTTTCATAGCCGCGTTCGCAAAGCGCAAGACTGTGCCGCCCGTGGCCGCCGCAGAGATCAAGGATCCTGTGCCCGGGATGGATGGGGACAAGCTCACATATCCAGTCGACCTCCCGGTTTGTAAGCTCATCGTTGCAAACCGAGCGGGCGTCCGTCAGGAGGTAAACCTCATCAAAAAGGGTCTTCCACCACTCTGGATCAACCCTTATGGCCATAACGGCTCTACATGGGCCCCGAAGTCAAAAAGCCCGTCCGAGGCAATGATCGCGGCAGAGCCGCCCCAGGGCTGCAGGCGGACGATATCAAGCTCCTCGGCCTCCATCCTGATAAAATCGTCCAACTCTCCCGACAGCCACATCTTCTCAAGTGTAAGGCAGTCCGCCCACATGGCACCGCAGTATGCCTTGAGGGCCTCAATCTGGCCGTATGTGATCACACGGGGACGCAGGGCGATCTTGATAGGCCCCAAGAGATAGGTAAACTTGTATTCCAGGGCCAAGGACTCCTGTTTCTCCACCACTTCGGCCAGATCAACATAATCCATGCCAACAATGGCATGGTTGATCCTGTCCACCGCCTCCCTTACGCTGATATCGGAGCGCAGCACGGCCAGGGGCTGGACCCCGCCTCCCATCCCGACGTTCGTAGGTATTCCTCCAATACGGGACAGGAAGCCAAAGGCACCTTCAGGCCCGATCATGCAGCGGAAATCCGTCTGATAGCGGGCCAGGGCTATGCTCTTCTCGCCGGCGTCGAGCTTGGGGTTTTCCTCAGCCCACAGTTCGAGAGGGACCTTTTCCTGAACGATGTAATCTCCTTTCTTTACGGCCAGGTCTATGGCCTCGTCGGCGTCTTTGTTGACTTCGCCCACCCTCACTCCTTTTCCGGAGTAACCTCTTTCAGGCTTGAGGACCAGATTATCCCAGTTCCCCCGGGTCCACTCGACGAGATCATTTATCTCCTCTCCTTTGGGCCCTTCGGTCCTTTGCGGACAGAACCGGCGGGTCCAGGGAGTGCGCTTCACGATCTCCGGATGAAACCGGCTGCGATGGGGACCGGTAAAGACCTCGAACATGCTTTTTATGTTAATCGGCTCGGTACCCCTGGGGTTGATCACCCTGTTTTCCCGCACCGCCTGCATAAGTGGTTCCAGGTTGTGCCTGCGGTGCAGGTCAAGGAACGTGTCTGTATTGAAGTCCATGAAAATCAGGGATACAGGCTGCCCATGAAAGCTCACCCGCCCGTTTTTCAGCTCAAGTTCATTGGGTGCTGTCAACACCCCGGTTATGCCGTCAACCGTGTTTAATCGATGGGCGAGATTGATGTTCTCGGTCACTTCCGCCAGCGTTTCTTCTTCGGCAACTACTGCAATTACGCCGGAATTCGAGCCTTCGCGGCGGCGATGTTCCTTGATGAGCATGTCTGTAAAACCGGCTACGGGGTAAAAGAGCGGATGATCAAAGTCAAGATCAACGCCCATGGGCCGGATGCGGTTCAGGTCTTCCCAGACCGCCTTGCCGATTACCTGGGTGATTCGCTGGTAGTCCCATCCCCCCGGACTGCCCAAATTACACTCTGAATGATATCCTAAAAAATCCA
>PQXD01000007.1:34313-36465 GCA_003194485.1 Deltaproteobacteria bacterium | reverse complement strand
TTTCCTGGCTTTTGCAGTACGGGAAACCCTGGCTCCGGAGCGCAGCGGAGGAGAACAGGGAGGGTCCCATGCTGCAAAAGTCTCAGAAAACAAGGGACGAGAGCATTGGAGGGACAAGGGATGATTATCCAATAATCAAAGACTATATATCGAAGCGGAGCTAACTCAATAGTCATAATAGTCATAAAAATCCATTGCCTATTTAAAAGTATGATTTATTTAGACAGTACCTTCTCAAGATTACCAAAGCCGATCTCGCCCAAGGGTAATACCTTTTGCGTAAAGTCTCGAGGGCCGTCTCTGCCGAACCGCTCGTAGATATCACGAAATCGCCGCCGGCCTATAGTATAACAAAGCTGATATCCGGGCTTCAATGCGTATTTGCGCACGACTGATGCTGCCTGGTTTTTGCTCATACCTGCCTGTTCAAGAAGGCATGCCGCAGTGAATAAATCCATTCCGGTTTGAATGTCAAGGTCCACCCTGCCGCGAACAGCCCGCCAAAAGCGCCTTCTGGCAAGGAGAAGGCGGTCTGCAGGCCCCTTGAAGTATCCGGTATGTGACAGCAATTCCTCGGCAAAGCAGGCCCATCCCTCGTAGTAAAGAGGAAACTCAATAGGCCGTCGCAAGGCCTTTTTCAGGTTCCAGCGGGATGCGTCCAGGAGGTGATGACCCGGATAGGTCTCATGGGCTGTGAGCATGCGCCAGTCGGGCTGAAGGATCTCCTGCAGCTTCTCAGGGTCATCGACATCAAGGATGAAGAATGTGCCGCCGCAGGGAGGATGCCCGGGAGGTATGCTATAGGCTGCGGCGCTCCGGATAGCAGAGAGGTAAAACGGAACCGGCTCCACCCGGACCGGGCAGGAACTGAAAAGGTCTGTCGAGACAAGTCCCTGCTCCAGGCAGTGCTGCCCGAGTTCGAGCACTGCATCGTGATACAGACCGACAAGTCCGTCCTCGGGCAGGGATGGCAGAGGGATAGATTTATATATCTCCTGCCAGGAGTGCCCCGGGTCCAGACGGCGTGCTTCTTCACTCATAATCTCCTGTGTTTCCCGGATTTCATGCTCAAGTTCCTCCCGGACATCTTCCATTCCGGCGGCACAGCCCATGTGGTTGCAGACAATGCGCTCAAGCAGCTCAGGGGCGAGGAGAAAATTATCGCAGATGGATATCCGGCGGAGATGGTCTTCAAAACCCTCAAGAGCCATGAGAACGGGCTTGAGCCCGGATCGAATGTGCCTGATAGAAGAAAGCCATGACCTTGTAGCTCCGGCCATCTCAAGGCCGAGATCACGGAACAGGGAAGGAATATGAACGAGATTCATGCGGGCCTTGTCCAAAAAGGCAGGAAGACCCCTTACGCGGTCTTCCCATGCGGCAGGGTCTTGATCCAGTGCATCAGCCAGTCCAACGCAGGCAATAGTGAGATAAAGAGTGGGCTGTGTTTCATGAAAACGGACCTCGGTAAGCTGCTCGCGAACGGTCTGCGCGACCTGGCAAAGCATGGAGATATCAATAAGTGTATCTTGACCGGACATGTTTTTTGCCAGTCGCGCCAGATCCTCTTCCCAGGCCAGGAGCTTATCAGCGATCTCCTCCACTGCCTCCTGTGAAAAATCATCCCATCTGGACCAGTCTTCTTTCAGTGACTGTACCTGAGGGAAATAATGAAACTCATCACTGACTGAACATATGGGAAAACACCGCGCAAGTGCCTCGAACATTCGGGCCGCTATGTCCTGCACGTCATGATTATTGTCAAATGCTTCCATTCTTGCTCCAAGATTTACATACTACTGAGCCGGAGCATCTCCACTTCAAGGCGTAATAGATCCATGGCTGCCCGCCGGTTTCGCCTGAGAGCTTCCATTCCTCCTCTCCTTTTCTTTCATGATGTCCCTCCTTGATCCCGTTTCTTTTTCTCAGAAATTAGGTACACTAATCAATCCCTGTAATGCAACTTCAACAGGGGAATATTTTCGAGGATGCGGTCATTCATTAACCTTCAAACGTGAATATTCAGTGAACCCGTTATATCCTGCCTTGGAGCGGTTACCTTTTTCCGGGTTTCAAAGCTCACTCATCGCAGACCGGAGAGGCAGTGCAATCCGGCCCGCGATCGAAACCCTGCAAAAGGCAAACCGCTCCT
>PQXD01000007.1:25173-34095 GCA_003194485.1 Deltaproteobacteria bacterium | reverse complement strand
GTGGGGGAAACTGCATCGCCTTAAGCGCAGCGTAAGGCGAATGCAGAGGGGGCAGGACATCCCCCATGTCAAAAGCCTTAAGAAAACAAGGGGCTGAAGTGTGAAGTGAAAAGAAATATCCCCTGCCAGTGAACGGTTATGTAGGGTCACGGGTTCACCGGATATTTACTGTATGGTAGGACATATAGGCATATGAGACACGATGACGAAAGACCAAAAATAATTGTGACAACGGATGTCAACGGAACAACCACGCCGGATAACACATTTGGCGAACTGGTCAGACCCGATGGATTATTTGACCAAATGGAAGATTTGATGAAGGCCTATACATCCGGAAGTTGCAGATTTTCTTTCGTGCTGCCGAGGATGAAACAACTGGCTGCCGGTGTCGGCCGGGTCCGCCTTGAGTCATACGCCAGGGGAATGCCCCTGTATAATGGCGTCATCTCAACCTTTGACGATCTCAGTCAATCCGGGAATGTGGACGCAAAATGCGCCCTCTCCACAACCGGGTTTGCCGGGCTGATGGCTTTGGTGAATAAGATTCGTCACAGGTCTTTGTTCAGTGTTGCGGCATCACCGGTCCTTGCGGACCTGCTGAGCCGGGAGGAAAAATCCTGTCTTATCAGGCCTATCACCGACGAGGAAGAAAAGGTGCAGGTCATCGATGATCTCATAAGTTTATACAGACCCGGCAAGTGCAACATATTTCACATCGGGGATACCATGGGAGATTTTCCTGCATTAAAACATGCTGCGGAATTGGGCGGTACAGGCATTGCTTTTAATCCAAATGAGCCGTTAAGAGCGAGCATTTCGAGACTCCCGAGAGACATTCGGACAAGGATCCGTGAGATCAATTTTACAGACCAGGAGACACCCGATTATACCAAGGTCTGTGATATTATCAGGGAGGCTGTCTGGAAGACGCTCAAGACACGGCTTTAACCCTGTGGTAAGGGAACGGACACTAAAGGACCACTGGAAGGAAAGACTGATCCGGCAGGGAAGGTCGTATTGCCACTGGCCGGTTGATGGGTTACATTTTGGACAGCCTGAGGCTTTTCAATGATAATATAGGCGGATATGCTTTAATCAATATGATAAGGTCCTGTAATCGACCGGCTTGACTGTAGGACCGCCCTTGTATCAGGAATGCAAGTGCCTTTGAGGAATTTTGTATGGAAGAAACAGGAAAGGCCGCTGAGACCCTGACAAAAGAACTCGAACAAATACTGCAGGACAAGATGGCCCCGCTTTTTGAGCGTTACGGGCTGGACATCAAGGACCTGCTTACTCCCCTTAAATGGAAGCCGGTGGTCCTTGTAATAGGCAACTACTCATCTGGAAAATCCACTTTTATCAACGAAATCCTGGGAAGCCGGATCCAGCGCACGGGTCAGGCACCCACTGATGACAGCTTTACCATCCTGACCGCACCAGAGTCTAATGAATCCGAGGGAGAGATACCTGGAAGCACTGTGGTAAATGATGAACGTCTTCCCTTTTCTCCTCTCAGGCGCTTTGGCGAGAGCCTTCTGTCTCATATGCGATTAAAGAGGGTGGAAGATACCCCCGTCCTCCAGGATTTTGCCATCATAGATACCCCGGGAATGCTGGATTCTGTCACAGAAAAAGACAGGGGCTATGACTACCTTGGCGTAGTGGGAGAACTGGCAAAGCTGGCGGACCTCATCATCCTGATGTTTGATCCCCATAAGGCAGGAACAATAAAGGAGACTTATCAAGCCATCCGCAGTACGCTCCCAGGCTCCACCGGAGAAGACAGGGTCATTTACGTGCTGAATCGAATTGACGAATGCGAAAGCATGTCCGATCTTTTGAGGTCTTATGGGACCTTGTGCTGGAACCTTTCACAGATGACGGGCAGAAAGGACATGCCAAGGATATATCTCACCTTTGCTCCCCGGGAAGGCAAAGTGCCTCCCCCGGGCTTTGAGATATGGATGAACGAACGTGAAGAGCTCAAGCAGGCCATGAGTTCAGCACCAAGGATGAGGCTAAACCACATACTCCAGGAAGCGGATCGAATAGTAAGGGAGCTTGGCCTGCAAATAGAGGCCATGGCCGCCTTCCAGAAACGATTTATCCATAAATTCAAAGGGGTTCTACGTACATGGGGCGTGGCCGCCATACTGGCCTTCTTTTTTGGAGACCTGATCATGAAACTCTTGAGCGGCTATCCGGAAATCCCGCTTGCAGGGGCCCTGCTGGACGGAAACATAAATTTTAGGCATTTCTTTTGGCCCATTTTATGGGCCATGCTGGTCGTGGCCTCAGCTTCCCTGTATGTTCAACGGATACTTTTCCCAAAATTCACAAAGAGTACCCTGAAGGACCTGGACAACCTGATACCAATTGAGACTGCCTACAAAAGGGACCTCTGGAACAGGGTGAAGCACCGGATACATAAACTCATAGAAAACCAGGCCAGGAGACAGATATTGATTGCACATGGCCGATACCTTGGGAAGGTAGAGCGCTTCCTTGACAAGGATCTTGCTCGCTTTTTCGAACGTATTTAGCGCCTTGCCCTTTAACATAATCTTGGGTCTATAGTATCCTGAAAAAATCTGATAAATGGAGGCTTTATGTCCGGTCATTCAAAGTGGAGCACTATAAAACACAAGAAGGCGATGCAAGACGCCAAGCGCGGCAAAGCTTTCTCCAGGATCATAAAGGAAATAATGGTAGCCGCCCGTATAGGTGGCGGAGACCTCGGCGCCAACCCAAGGCTGAGGACTGCGGTAGCGGCCGCAAAGGCCGAAAATATGCCCAAAGATAATATAGAGCGGGCAATTAAGAAGGGTACCGGTGAGCTTGAGGGTGTAAATTACGAGGAAGTAACATATGAAGGCTACGGCCCGGGAGGAGTGGCAATACTGGTTGAAACGATTTCAGACAACCGCCAACGCACCGTAGCGGATATACGGCATCTCTTTTCCAGGATGGGCGGCAGCCTTGGAGAGCCCGGAAGCGTGGCATGGCTGTTCGAAAAGAAAGGATTGTTATTGGTTGAGAAAGACAAGGTCGATGAAGAAGAGCTTATGACTATAGCCCTGGAAGCAAATGCCGACGATATACAAGAGCAGGAATCCGAATGGGAGATATATACCGCCCCTGAAGACTTTGAAGACGTGAAATCCGCCCTGGAATCCAACGGTATTCCTGTACTGTCCGGCGAAGTCACGATGTTACCCGGCAATACGGTCAGTATTGAGGACGAAAAGCAGGCAGGCCAACTCCTCAAACTTATGGAGGTCCTGGAAGAAAACAGCGACGTGCAGGATGTTTATGCAAACTTTGACATACCTGATGAAATCCTTGGAAAGGTCAGCCAGGCATGACAAGGGAGATTATCCTGGGGATCGACCCCGGATCGCTGGCTACTGGTTATGGAATTGTGTCATGGGAGGATAACAGGCTCCACTTCGTCAATGCCGGCATTATCCGTCCGCATGCAGGACTCACTTTTGCAAAGCGGCTTGAAAGACTCTATTCGGGCCTGAAAGAAGTAATAGGCCGGCACAATCCAACTGTCTCGGCAGTGGAAGGGGTCTTTCAATCAGTCAACGCAAGGGCTGCCCTGCTGCTTGGTCATGCCAGGGGGGCGGTAATTCTGGCGGCGGTCCATGGAGGTCTACCTGTATTCGAGTATTCGCCCATAACAGTTAAACAGGCAGTGGTTGGCTACGGCAGGGCGGAAAAGTCCCAGGTACAACATATGGTCCGGATACTTCTCAATCTGTCCAAAAAACCCGCCCAGGACGCCGCAGATGCCCTGGCTGTGGCAATATGCCATGCCCACTCTTCGGGCAGCCGGTTGTTATCTGATTCCCGGGAAAATACGGGCTGATGATCGGCTATATCAGCGGCAAGATTCTGGGTCCATGGGACCGGGGTATTATAGTCGATGTGAATGGGATCGGTTATGAAATCCAGATGCCCTCTTCATCCCTGGCCAACCTGCCTTCATCCGGTAATGAAGTAACGGTCTTCACCCACCTTGTCTGGAAGGATGACACGCTCTCACTTTACGGATTTGAAACAATTGAAGCCAGGGACATGTTCAGGCTGTTGATGGAGGTTTCAGGGGTCGGCCCCGGATTGGCACTAAAAATCCTGTCGGTGCTCTCTGCCGGAGAGCTCTTGCAGATACTGGTCAGAGAAGAGAATAATAGACTTCGGGCCATCCACGGCGTAGGGGAGAAGACCGCTGCAAGACTGTGTATTGACCTGAAGGAAAAGGCCAGGGCCATACTTGCGAAAAGACAATGGTATGTGGAGCCGGCCTCTCATATTGAGCAAGTGGCTGCGGGAGACCTGTGGAATGATGCGCTTTCAGCACTTACTCATCTGGGTTATGGTTCATCCGAGACCAGGGCCGCCCTTGCCAGGGCTTTTGCCTCAGCGGGTGAAAGTGCAGGCCTTGAAGATCTTGTGAAAAAGGCGCTGCAGTTTCTGGCGAAAGGTCATACAAAACAGGCATGATGGCAAAAAATACCGCGGACAGAACGGACGATACGAATCTGAGCCCGGAACCCCTAGGGGAAGACAGATCCTTTGAGCCCGGGATAAGGCCCAAGTCTCTTTCTGAATATATAGGCCAACAAGAGGTCAAGGCGAGCCTCGAGGTCTTTATTGCTGCAGCAAGAAAAAGAGGCGAGGCCCTTGATCATGTGTTAATCCACGGACAGCCCGGCCTGGGCAAGACCACTCTCGCCCACATAATTGCAGCAGAGCTTGGAGTGAACTTCAGGTCCACCTCTGGTCCCGTGATAGAAAGGCCTGGGGATCTGGCCGCCATATTGACCAATTTACAGCAGGGAGACGTCCTGTTTATTGACGAAATTCACAGGTTGAGTCCTGTGGTAGAGGAAATACTCTATCCTGCAATGGAGGACTTTCATCTGGACCTGATGATCGGACAGGGACCCAGCGCGAGGACCATCAAGATCGAGATTCCGCGGTTCACCCTGGTCGGGGCAACCACCAGGGCCGGGCTGCTCTCACCGCCCCTTAGGGATCGCTTCGGGGTAGTGCTCAGGCTGGACTTTTACAAGGATGATGACCTTTGCACAATTGTCAACCGGTCTGCCAGGATCATGGCCACCGAAGTCGACCAGGAGGGCGCCCTTGAAATCGCAAAGAGGTCGAGGGGCACTCCCAGAATAGCAAACAGGCTTTTAAGGAGGGTACGGGACTATGCAGAAGTTAAGGCAGGTGGAAGCATATCCCGTCAGATTGCAGACAAGGCCCTGCGCTTGCTTGAAGTTGACCGTCAGGGTCTTGACCGCATGGACCGTGAAATTTTAGGTGCCATAATAGACAGGTTCAATGGAGGGCCGGTAGGGCTTGATGCCCTTGCCACATCCGTGGGGGAAGAAAAAGGCACGCTTGAAGATGTCTATGAACCCTTTTTGGTACAGAGGGGTTATGTGCACAGGTCTTACAGGGGCAGGATCGCAACAGACCTTGCCTATGAACACTTAGGCCGTAAAAAGAGTAAAAATGTTAAGAAATTAATTAGTTAGTAATAGTTTAAAATTACTACAAACCACGAAAGGTTACGATTACAATGGCTACTATCGTACCGCTTGATCCGGAAAAACTGCGTCTGAAAATAGATCCCCAAGACCTGGGTTTTCAACGACTAAGCCAGCTTGAGACTGAGGAAAGGCCTTTAGTGGCTCAGGAGAGAGCCATCCAGGCCCTCACTTTTGGCCTGAGAATGGAACATCCTGATTTCAACATATACGTTGCAGGGATCAATGAAACAGGGCTTTCCGAGCTGGCGAGGTCGTATGTGGAGGAAGTGGCCAAAGACAGGCATCCTCTGCCTTCTGACTGGTGTTATGTCCACAACTTCCGGAATCCGGATACGCCCACTGCTGTAGAGCTTAATAAGGGCAAAGGCAGGGAATTCAGAAAAGACATGGCGGACTTGTTGGATGAATTGATGCTCCATATACCTAAAGTCTTTGAAGCCGATACTTATGTTTCGCAAAAGGAAGAGGTGATAAAGGCGTTCAATGAAGACCGGAAAAGGGTATTTCAGGAACTGGATAAAAAGGTGCGCGAAAACGGCTTCATACTGCAATCAGATCAATCGGTCATGATGGTGGTCCCGGCAAAGGAAGACGGTACCCCTCTTACCCCTGAGGACCTGTCGAAGATGTCCCAGGAAGAACGGAAAGAACTCAAGGCCAAGAGCGAAGAGTTCCACAAAGATATGGCAGATGCCATGAGGCACATCCACCATCTGGAACAGTCAGTGCGCCAGAGGCTGAAAGAGCTTGATCAGGATGTTGTAGGCCAGACGATTGACACCTTACTTGAACCCCTGAAAAAAAAATATGAATCTTACAAAATACTCCGGGACTACTTTGCTGATATAAAAGAAGACGTAATCCAGCACATGGACGACTTCCGTCCTAAGAGCGAGTCTGCTCCAGCCCTGCCTTTTCCATTCCCAGGAGCCGGTCCGTCATTTACCCGGTACGAAGTAAATATGCTCGTTGACAATTCAGAGATCAAAGGGGCGCCTGTCATTATAGAAAGCAACCCGAGCTATCCAAACCTATTTGGCGTCGTTGAACGCAAGGCCCAGTTCGGTGCCCTCTTTACCGATTTCACCATGATCAAGCCAGGTTCAATTCACCGTGCAAACGGCGGTTATCTGCTGATAAAGGCCCTCGACCTCTTAAAATGGCCTTTTTCTTATGAAGCCCTGAAAAGGGCTCTAAGGAATAGAAAGATTGAGATAGAAGACCCTGCGGAACAATTCGGATTATTCACGACCAAAGCGCTGAAACCCAAACCGATCCCTCTGCGTATAAAGATAGTACTTATGGGGAATCCGTTCATCTATCAACTCCTTTATAACTACGATGAAGACTTCAGGGAGCTTTTCAAGGTCAAGGCGCACCTTGACGTCCATGTTGACAGGAACGAAGAGAGGCTGGATCAATTCATGCGTTCGACCAAGGCCCTTATAGAACGGGAAAATCTCAGGGACCTGCATATGAGCGGTGTTGCGAGTCTCATTGAGTTCAGCTCCGAGCTGGCAGGGTCCCAGGAAAAGCTCAGTCTAAAAATATCGGATATTGCAGACCTGCTGCGAGAGGCGGATTTCTGGGCAGGGTCCGAAAATAGCGAGCTTATCGAGGGCAGGCATATCCAGAAGGCAATGGATGAAAAGACTTACAGGTGCAATCTGTATGAAGACCATCTGCATGAAATGCTCAAAAAAGATATCCTTAAGGTGGCAACAACCGGTAAGACCGTGGGCCAGGTAAACGGGCTGTCCATCTATGACCTTGGTGACTATGTGTTCGGAAGACCTTCCAGAATTACAGTGAATATAGCTCTCGGCAAGGAAGGAGTTGTAAACCTGGAAAGGGAGGCCGATCTCAGCGGCAATATTCACACCAAAGGCGTTATGATACTGGCCGGGTATTTAAGGGCCTGCTTTGCGGCAGACTGTCCCTTGAGTCTCAATGCCTCCATATGCTTTGAGCAGAGCTACGGAATGGTCGAGGGAGACTCGGCCTCCGGTGCAGAGCTGTTCGCCCTGTTATCAGCGCTCTCCGATGTGCCGATTGACCAGGGAATTGCCGTAACCGGGGCTGTCAGTCAGAAAGGAGAAATCCTGCCGGTAGGGGGTGTCACCAGAAAAATCGAGGGTTTTTTTGACCTCTGCGAGGCGAAGAATTTCACAGGCGGGCAGGGAGTGATAATCCCGGAGGCCAACGTCAAGGACCTGATGCTCAAACCGAAAGTGATTGATGCCGTAAAACAAGGCAAGTTCCATATCTGGGCCATATCCAAGGTGGAGGAAGGCCTGGAAATACTGACCGGCCAGCCTGCCGGGGAACTCGGCCCTGATGGATGCTATCCGGAAGGATCAGTATTTGTAAAAGTAAAAGACAGGCTGAGGAAACTTGCTGAAGAAGCCAGGCTCTTCATGCAAAAAGAAAGAGAAGAGGAAAAAGAAAAGCATTAGAGATCACAGGAGAAAAAATGGAACTCAATATCATCAATTCCAAGGATGAATTGCCCGTAAAAAGAGGATATACGATCTCCCTGATCATAAAGAAATTCAGGGGACATAAAGATGTAGAGATACATCTTTTCCGGCCTGATTGGGACGAGAAGGAGGCCCAGCACTACGACTGGTCAAAGCTTTTGGGAGACCCGATAGACAGAAATGCACCCTTTGATCCCGTGAGCAGTCGCAAGGTCCTTTTGGAATCATTTACCACTGAAGAAAGAGACATCATATTGGACTACATGAAGAAACGGTATGTCTCCAGATTGTCTGCAATCAATTCACGTCCCCTGGACTTCCCTATTCCTCTGGGGCTCATTCCCTTGTCTGAAATCCCTGAGGATGGCAATATTGGCCGCATCCGCTTTGAAGAGATCCCCAACTATACACTCTCCTTTCCTGTGCACGGCCTCTACATTTTGAGTCAACACGAACCTGTAAAGGAAGAGATATAGCCTTTATGACTATTGAGTTAGCTCTGTTTCGATATATAATCTTTGATTATTGGGTAATCATCCCTTGTCCCTCCAATGCTCTCGTCCCTTGTTTTCTGAGACTTTTGCAGCATGGGACCCTCCCTGTTCTCCTCCGCTGCGCTCCGGAGCCAGGGTTTCCCGTACTGCAAAAGCCAGGAAAACTGCGGGACTTCCGCAAGTCGCTCCAAGGGATAATCATCCAATAATCCGTTATAGTCAGCATATGATGCGGAGCTAACTCAATAGAGCGTGTCCCGTAAATCATATCAGCCGAAGATTTCGATTCGGCCAAATTTTGGCCTTATGCCCCTCTGGACTTTCTGGAAATGCTGATTATTGAGATTCATTGTCATAAGAGCCTTATTCCACCCC